>JBIKKN010000008.1:0-11526 GCA_044360335.1 Chlamydiia bacterium
TCTTTGGTTCTATAGACCCATGGATCATTATTTTCTCGTAAAAGTCTATCAAATCCCATCAAAGTTCCAACCAAAAAACCATAGCGGTAGATGGATAAGAGCATATATCTTGAGCTTGTTGGGCGAAAGTGACTTCTTGGGCCATCTACTGGGCTTAAGATATTTTGATGAAATAAGATAATTTTTTCAGAAACTTTAGATAAAGGGTCAAACCTTTTTTTTGGCTCTGTCCACAGGGTCTTTTTTTCTATTATTTGGGAATCTTTTCCCCATGGCAGAAAATAGCCAGTATCGGAAAAAAGAGGGCAAAACAGGAGGATAAGGAGTAATTTAAAAACCATGGCGAAGCATAAGTATTGGATAAAGTTTGTGATCTCTTAGCCTGTAGTGGGCTAAATCTTCAAAAGTTCTTTTGTTAAAAAATAAGGCCTCTTGTTTTGCTCCATAAATCCCTCCAAAATACCAACCTGATTCAAAGCTTAAGGTTAAAATTGCAGCAGGAAAATTATTATTTTTGAAAAAGTAATAGCAAGCCCCAGATGTTAGACCATTTAATAAAAGTGCTGTAAAAGCCGATTGTTTTTGTCCTAAGTATAAATATCCTAAACCTGGTAAAACAGCATTTAAACCGCTAGCAAGGGATGGGTTTTTTCGTTTTAATTTGTACTCATTAAAAATGTCAGATGTGGCATCTTTGCACTCTTTTAGCTCATAGAGGGAATGGAGTTTTCCTTCCTGCTCTAAATGATAGGAAGGGGAAATTTTTCCTATGTTACCATTTTCCTCATAAAAGGCTTTATCTAAAGAACTTTCTATAGATGCAATTGCTAAAGAAATAGAATCATCTTCAATAGTATTTTTGATAAGATCTAAGTTTCCTGTTAAAATACTGTTACTTATTTCAATTTTCTTTTTTTCTAAGGGAAAATACTTTTCCATAGTGTTTAAAATTCTATCTGCCCGCTCCTGTTGCTTTAGATTTTTCAAACAGTCGTAAAGAATAACTACAAGGTCATGAAAAGCTGGGAATAAAGGTTCAATATTTGCAAGCAACGATCTATCAAAAAAATCAATAACAGATTGAAACTGCCCCCCTAAATAGTAGGCATTAATAATTTGGTAATCAATTTCTCTTCGTCTATTTATTAAATCTTCAGGTATTAAAATCTTTGAGCGTTTAAAAGCTGTGATTGCTTGATAAAGATCAAGCTCTTTGGCAAAATATAATCCTACTCCATACTCTTTTCCCCAATCCGATATTGCCTCTTCCTTGGTTAGAGGGGCAAATATAGAGTGAAGAGTTTGTAAGTATTTATCTTGAACAAAATAACCAAGTTTTGGCTCTATTATTTCATTACCAAATAAGGAAAAACATAAAAGTAAGAAAATAATCATACATAACCTTAAAGATTTTTTAGTATAACTATAGACCCTTTTTTATGTCTATTTTTTACTCTTCATAATCTTCTTCAAACTCAAATTCATTAGAGTCAAAAGGGGAGCGAATAAGCTCTAGTCCATCATTAAAGTCAATAACATTACATTGGCTGTCGGCACCAAAAATATTTTCTTGATTTTTAGTAATTTCGGTATAAGTTTGGCCATTTGTAATAATATGTGGTTTTACAAACATGATAATATTTTCATTTTGATAGATTTTCTCTGTTTTTGAAAATGCAGCACCAATTAGTGGAAGCCCTCCAAGGCATGGGATACCAGAGACTTCTCTGCTTGTAGAGTTTCTCATTGTTCCGCTTAAAATTAAAAAATGTTTGTCAGGAACTCTTATTTTTGTGGTCATATTTGTTTTAGAAGTTGTAATCCCATTAATAGTACGGGTATCTACATCTGTATTTCCAGAGTCTCCACTATTGACTTCTTGAGAGATCTCCTCATCAATATCTAAAGTAACCATTCCATCCACACTAATATTTGGAGTGATACTTAAAGTTACCCCAATATTTCTATATTCTAAGTTTGCGTTAGAAGTTTGTGTAAGACCTGAGGTAGTTACCAAAGATCCTGTAAAAGGGACGTTTTGACCAGAGAAAATTTTTGCATTTTTATTGTCTTGAGCAACAATTTTTTGAGAAAGAACAATAGTTGTATCCCCTTCAGTTTTTAAAGCATTTACTAAAGAGCCAATAGAAGAATAGGATTTTCCATTGTGAAAAATAATATCCCCAATTATTCCCATATAACCACCAGCTAGAGGGGGAATAGCTGACCCTGATGCACTTTTTGTTTCGTTAATTTTTGCTAAGTTACTAGCAAAGGGTATTGCAGGACTTGAAGATTCTGGAGCAAGATTTCCTAAAGAATAGCCAAATTTATCATCAATTGTACCTTTATTTTGCCAGCTTAATCCAAATGTTGTGCTATCATTTAAACTTGTATTTATTACTAAAATTTCAATAAATACCTGCCGCAGCGGTCTATCCACACTTTTTAAGAGCTGCTCTAATTTTGATAGTACAGGGGGGGTGCCAGAGGCTATTAAAGAGTTGGTAGTTTCAATCCACTGAACAGTATTTATAGCTGAAATGAGGTCTTTATTACATTGGTTGATTGTGATTTTAAAGTGCCGCTAATTTTTTTTAAGGCATCAACAATATCATTTCCTTCCACATTTTGAATTTTATATAAAAGGAACCCTTGCTCATTTAAAGTATCGATGATTTGATTGGTTCCATCTGCTACCCCATTTACATTATCAAATTGTTTAAAAAGGGCAATAACTTCTAAAACAGCCTCTTTTTCGCCAGAAACAATGATTGTATTTGTTTTTTTTACATAACTTAAATGATCGATAACTTCAGAAAGAGCTTCATTTGTCATCCCACTATTTACTAAGTGTGATTCAAAACTTGAAACCATTTGGATAAGCTCAGGGCCACTTGCAAATTGGGGAACATATATTTGATAACCTTCCACATTTCTATTTGCAGCTTGCTTTCCAAGGGAGGAATCATCAATTTCAGCAACTAATTCAGCAACTTTTTTTAAAGCACTATCTGCTCCTACAAATACTAAGCTGTTGCTGTTTTTTACATATTTTACCGAATCTAAAGCTTTATAAAGATCTGTTACCCCATTTACTTTTTTAGATTGAGCGGCAATAGATTTTATTTGCGAGATAAGCTCAGTTGCTGAGGAATGTCTTAATTTATAGATATATACATTTCTTTCTGAGGTTGGCATTGATAATGATTTTGTATCTAAGGATTCTAAAAGGGTAAGAAGGCGAGCAAGAGCTGTTGGGCTTCCTGTAAAAAGCAGCTGCTGAGATGAGGTTAGTATTTTTACACTTTGAAGACATTGCATAAATGCAGGGTCTGATAAATCTGAATCGCTAAGCTGCTCTCTAGTTTCGGAAATTGCAGACTGAAGATCGGCAATATTTGCAAATTTTGGGGTAAATACAACAAATTCTGTAGGGGGGGAAGACTGTTTTAAAACTTCTTGTGATTTTTCAGCAGGCACATCCAAAGAGGGTAATATTTCAGCAATTTCTTTTAAAGATTTTGTATTTCCAACAAAAAATAAGGAGTTAGAAGCTTTTATCCATTGCATCGATTGGATAGTTTTAATTAAATTTTCATTTGGATAATCATGCCCTTGTAAATAGGTAGTTAAATTTTTTAAAGCATCTGCCATCTGCTCTTGTGATGACTTAACAATATTATATAGATAAAAATGAGAAATTCCTGTTTTTTCTAAATCCACATTGTAGGAAGAAATAATGGAATTTAATAGGGTAACAAGCTGCTCTTTTGTTTCAGATGGAACAACAAATAATACAGCATTTAAATCCTCAATGGGACTTGCATGGTTTAAAACATGTAAAAGAGCTTGATCTGGGTACCCATTTTCTGCAAGATTTTTAGAGATTTCCTCTATGATTTTTAAAATTTCATCCATATTCATACCTTTTGTTTCAAAAAGTAAGAAGGAAACAACATCGTTACCAAAAAGATTATTATTCACATCAATATTTTGAAGCAAACCTAAAAGTAGGGCTAAATTTGATGGAAGTCCAACAAAAACAATAGAGTGGGCCGATTTTATATAGGAGGAATTACTTACAATATTTCTTAATGATGTAGTGTCTAACCCTTGGTTTGTAGAATCTTTTAAAATTTTTTCCAAAATACTTATGGAAAGATTGTGAGATAAATGTTTAAGTGGATAAATTAAAACATTATCTAGTGCAATTGCAATTTTTTGATCTTTAACCCCTTTAATAGGGCCCCCTTTATCAATTTCATCTAATAAAGAAAGGGTTCTATCAATTAAAAAGGGGGTAGATATGATAAATATCCGAGATGTGTCTTTTTGAGGAATTATTTCAAGTGTAGTCCCTTTTGCAATCGGTGTCATCAGTTTTTGTGCAAAAATTGCAAGCTCAGAAACTTCCATATTTTCTGCTTCAAAAATTTCTATGTCATGAGGAGAGTTTGCAACATCTAAACTCTTTAAAAGCTCTTTAATAGTATCAATACTTGAAGCAACATCCGTAATAATTATTTGCATTGTGTCAACAGAGACCTCTACTAAAGCCGAAGTGGATAAAAGGGGGGTAATAATTGCTGCAATAGTAGTTGGATTTCCTTTGTGGATTTTAAAAACCCTAGTTTGAAGAGGTGGGGTAGCTCCTTTTATCGGATTTTCTGAGCTAACAACGGCAGGAATTTGCTTAACATTAGGATTTTTGTGGATAATTAAATTATTCCCCTCTTCAATTAAAGAGAGGTCATTGATCCTTAAAATTTGTATAAGGGCGCTTTTGACATTAGATAATGAAGTTGGTTTATCAGAAATAAAAGAGATATTAAACCCTATTTCACTTTCATTATAAATTAAATTTAAATTTCCAATTTTACTTATAAATTGTAAAAGCTCTTTTAGTTCCACATTTTCAAAGTTAATGGTGTAGCCTTCCTCTGTTTTTTCTGCATCTTTTGAAAAAACATTAAAACTTAGGAGAAAACTTACCAAGAAAACGGCTATTTTTTTCATTATTATTTTTACTTCTTGTTTATATCAAGGGTATTTTCTCGATGCTAACTAAATTCTTTAAATCTTGCAACACATTTTAGAGACTCTTTATTTTCTTATAAAAATTATAATTAGATAATAATTAATGAAAATTGTATAAAAAAGATAAAGATTGTATAAAGAGGCAAATGTGGCAACCCTATTTAAAAGAAAGAATAAAAAAAAGCAACCAGCTGTTAAGCAAAAAAAAGATAAAAAACTTAAAGCTAGCGAATGGATTTTATTAGGAATTTTATTTGTTGGTATTTCAGAGTCTTTGATTAAGCATTATTCCTTATCTTGGAGATTTTTACCCTATACTTTGGCAATTTTTGCAGTATTAATAGGAAAGCTCCTTTTATATATTTTAAAATTACTTACAAAACTTGCAAATTACCTTCTGTTTGGAATAAAAAATTTAAGCTTTTAAGGTCGATATAGAGCAAGGGTAAAGTTCTTCCCCGAAAGATCTATTTGCTCTTGTGCTTTTTGATAGACAATTCGGCAAAGGCATTTACTTTCAGCATATTTATTTTTTAAAAGTATTTCATATACAAGCTTTTCAATTTCTTCCTTTTTTTCTGCGCTAAGCTCTTTTTTAGCAAAAGAGTGGATGAAAAAAATATCCCCTGGAACAAAGGTATCTACACTTGGGGAAAAAAAAGTATCAGAATTTAAGCCAATTGGAGGGGACTTATTTACTAAAATTTTTGGCAAAGAGCCACTAAAACAAAGATGATAAACTGTTTCTTCCATAGAAGTTAAATGGGAAATTGTATCTTTTTTTGTATCAATATAGAGCAAAGTAGAGCTTGTGTTTTTATGTAAGCGATCTTTACTTAGTAATTCATTAAGATTTTTAGTAAAAGATTCTAAAGAGAATTTTTTTGCCGATAAGGTATGTAAATAGGGGTTTAATAAAGCATGGATAATCCCTCGAATATTTATAAGGGGGAGTAAAGATATGCTTGTTTTTTCCTCTGCATTTGCAATAAAAATTAAGTACGATCCATCTAAAAAGGGAAAAAATTCGTAATATATAAAAGAGGAGCTATCTTCATTAGGATTAAAAAATCCAATTTCTAAGTTTGAATATTTTGGAATAGTTTTAGGAACAAGCTCCCTTTGTATTTTTATAAGCTCTTCTTTGTTATCTACTGTTTCTTGATTTGTTCTTAAATAGGTGGAAATATCACTTATAAAATCGATGATATCTTCTGTTCGTTCATGAAAATTTGGGGCAAGAGCCTGCTTTAATATTTTTGCTAAATTATCATCAAGGAGGGAAAGGTTTACTTTTCCATAGCAAAAAGCTCCAGTTAATAGCTCATAAAGAATTACTGCTAGGGAATAAATATCGGAGTTGTAGTGGATGTTTAAAGGATTTTTCTTTTGCTCAGGGCTCATATAGCTTGGTGTTCCAATAATTGGATTTTTTGCAAAAGAGGGGGTAGTGCCATTTGTTTTTTTAAGCTCTGCAATACCAAAGTCAATGATTTTTACTTCGCCATTTTCCCCTATTAAAATATTTTCAGGTTTTAAATCCCTATGGATGATTTTATGAGAATGTAGATGGAGTAAACCGTAGGCAACTTTAAGGATGATCTCTAAAGATTTTTTTTTATTAAAAGCTTTATCTTGTATGAAATGGTCTAAAGAAACTCCAGGGATATACTCCATTGCAATATAAAGTCCTTTTTCCCACCTTCCAGATTCATACACACAAACAATATTGTTATGGGAAGCTTTAGCAATAATTTCAGCTTCTAATAAAAATCTTTCTACTAGATCTTTTTGTCCGGCAAGATTGGGAGCTAGAATTTTTATAGCAGTTAACTGATCTGTTTGTTCGTTTTTTGCTAAGTAAAGGTAGCTCATCGACCCTTTGTGCAAAAGGGTTTGTATTTTATATTTACCTATATAAGTAGGATTTGGGGGAGATGAAAGCTTAAAACTAGGGAGAGTCTTTTGATAGTTTTTATTTGTATTTTCCATATTTATTTATTAATGGAGTTAACTTTTACTCCAATTGCATCTCCTATTTCAATAATTTCTCCAGTGCCTATACATTTACCTGAAATCATTAAGTTTACCTTGCTTGGATTTATGTTAACTGGAAGTTTAAATCCAGGGCTTAACTTTTTAAGCTCTTCAAGAGAGATAGAAAATCTTGCAATTTCCATGCAAATAGTTAGAGGTATATCTGAAAGGCTTGTTTTTTCTGGTGCTAAAAAAGTGGAACTTTCTTGATCCATCTCACTTTGAGTATCTTTAAGTTCCTCCTCATCAAACTCATCATTTTGCTCGTTTTCTAATTCATCCTCTAAAGGTTCCTCCTCATCAAACTCTTGCTCTTGTTCGCTTTCATCAAACTCATCATTTTCAAATTCCTCTTCATCATCGATAAAAGAATCATCATCCTCGTCCATATTTTCCTCATTATAAAAGTATAAGTAATCTAAAATCTTGATCCCATCTTTTTGCTTTTTCACTTGAAAGATAGATCGATTGCCAATTTTCATTTGAAAAGACCCTTTTTCTTTAGATGGGCTATAAAAGCTGTTGTATAAAAGTAAGTAATCTCCCTTTTCTACCTCTTGAAGTTCTTTTTGTGTAAGAGAAATAGAGCCTGTATGAATAGAAATAGGAATAAAAATATTTGGAATATTTTCTAAATTTTCTAAAGTGGGAGGGATAAAAGTGTAGTGGGATTGAAAAACTTTATAAAAGGATTTGGGAATTAGAATTCTTCCTGATAAAATATTGCCTTTGACGTGGATTTTAAAATCAATGGCAAATGCTAAAAGTTCATTGATTTCCCCCTCCATAATTTTAAAGGATAAATCTTTATAGATGCCAACTTTAGTAACAGCATCTAACCCTTGTGTTATAAAATAGGTGTATACCCCTTTTAAAGTTTCCTCATCTTCTAAAGAAAAACAAAAGCTTAAGTCTTCTTGCATGGAGCTAATTAGCGCTTTAATATCATTTATACCCATTATTAAATGAAATATTCCATCCAAAGGAAAAAGTCCAAGGGGAGTGGAAAATGTTCTTTTTTCAAGGCCCTTAAGAAAATCCCCCTCCTCAATAAAATCCATTTTTCCTAAAGTTATCTTTAAATCATTTTGCCCTAAAGATTCTTTCAAAACATTAGTGAATTCTTCAAGTAAAAAAGGGGGGGCAGTTCCTTTATCAGATAAAGATAAAGTGTCAAATATATCTGGGGTGATTTTTTTAAGCCAAGCTTGAGAATGATTCATTTTGCTATTTTATCCTATTAACTGCACCATAACAACTACCAGAGCTTTTCTCAAACGATTTTTTCGCTTTTGTAGTAAATCTATCCTTCTTTCGTAAAACAGGTGGGGCAAGGTGCACCTGAATTCTAGGGATCGATTGCTTTATTTGATTTTGTAATATGTTTTGGTGCTGCATAGAAAGCTCCATAATTTTTTCATTACCAAAAAGAGCTATATGATAGCTCATAGGGGCTGAGTTATACAAAGTAATTTGTATATCCACAAGATCAAAAGCTTTTGTTTGAATGGTAAAATGCATTTTAGTGATCCCATTTTTATTTATAATGGAAATTTTTTCAGCAGCTTTAGCACTTATTTGCTTTAAACTTTCTAAAACTAAAGGACTTTTTTCTAAACAAACAGAGGACGATATTATAGGAGTAAATGGGGAGTAAAGATTAATACCTTCAGAAGGTTCTTGGTTTTTAGGCTTTTTTTTAGGTTTTTCATCCCGATCTATATCGGAAATTTTTGGGAATTCTTTAAATTTCCCTTTTTCTATTTTAAGGGATTTTTCTTTTTCTATTTCTTTTGAATAAATCGATTGCATAAGAGAATCTATTATATAGACTCTTTATTTGTTTTTCTACATCAATTGATCGATTTTTTTACGTAAGAGGACTTAAAAATTTAGCTTACGCAAAAAATGTAAATTATTCTTCTCTTTTATCCCTTTCTTTATCAGAATCTTTTCTTTCCACCCTTCCTGAATATGCTTTAGAGAGTTTTGGAGGGAGTAAGTTGATAGAAAAGGAGAGTTTACTTTGATGGATAGCATTATTTAAATTTTTCATATTATTGGCAAATTTTGCAATAGCTTCAGGGTTTCCAAAAAGTTGGGCGTTGTATGCATGGGGGGCTGTGTCGTAATGCTCTAAAACTAACTCGCATTTATTAAAAATAGAATTTGGCATATTTAGGGTAACAGAGGTTGTACTTTTACCACTATCTTTTGTAATTTGCATAAGCCCTACCATTTTTTGAAAGAGATTAAAAACATCATTTGGCATATTGGAAAATGGAGACAGGGGAGGGATTGCAATTCCTGTGGGAGATATTAAAGGGGCTGGGGCAACAGCAGCTATTTCATCAGAAGACGGCTCTTTTTGTTTATCTCCCTGCTGCTTTTGATCAGATAGGGAAGAGGACTCTACAATTTTGCTTTCTGTTTTATCTTTTTCTTTGACCTCAGGGGTAAAAATTGTTTTCTCCTTTTTAATATTTGGGAGGGTAGTTTTTATTTGTTCTGATTTTAGGGGCTGATTTTTTATTGCAGTTTGCTCTTTTTCTTCTATACCTTTTAATGGGGGCTGTTTTTCTTTAGCAGAAGTTTTTGATTTATCCTTTGGTGAAGCTGCAGGGGTATTTTGTGTTGATTGTGTATTTTGCTGAGAATTTATTGGATTATCTTGCTCAGTATCGGAAGAAAATGGGGAAGTTACAAAACTTTCTGGCTGAAAATTTTGTGTAAGGGTGGGAGTTTGATTGGAAATATTGTTTAGTTGATCATCCTCTTGTTCAGGTGGGGGAGTTTGATCGGAAGAATCATCTATTTCAGGAGTTTGGGGGGTGGTTAAAGATTGTGGTGTAGATTGTATCGTAATATTACTAGTAGTATTATCAGAAGATACATTTGAAGTGGGTTCATCTTGTAAGGACGAAGAGTCTCCCTCTAATACAAAGTTAACTTTTGATCCATCGCCACCATCTAAAGCGGAAGGTTTTTGTTCTTTTTCTCCCATATACTCTTTAAATAAACCTTGGGGAACAGGAATAGATGCAGAAGTTTCATCTGGATCTTCTTCTTCTTCGGCTTTTTGGGGTCTATTTCTTTGTTCTCTTTTACCAGTTTCTTCAGAAGCATCAACCTTTAAGACTTTTTTAAATTTTTCTCCATCAATAGGTTCTTTATCTGCATCAGTTTTTTTTGCATTTGAGGAGGAGTCAATATTTCTATATTCGTTCATTTATCCCTCCTTTGTGTTTTTCTACCATGCATGGAGGTGCCAAGTTCATCAGCAATAGCTTCCTCTTCAATTTCCATTTCTTTTTTAGCCTCTTTTGTCCATTCTTTTTCATGAAGGTTTATCTTTTCAAGGGCTTGATTTTTAATAAGGCGCTCTGCTCTTGCTTTTTCCAAAGCAAGCTTTGCATCTTTTACTACTTTTTTTTGATCTTCCACTTTCTTTCTTTCTTCAGCAATTTTTACATCCATTACCTCTTGGATATAACGGTTGTGTCTTTCCATTACATCAGAAGTAGTGCCCTTTTCAATCTCTTTGAAATGTTTTTCGATCATTTCCACTTTAAGTTTTAAACTAGCGTTTAAATCTTCCTTTTTTGTTTTAAGGTTTGCTTCTGCTGCATCTAAAGCAAGTCGTTTTTCTCTAAGTATTTTTTCAGCCTCTTCGAGCCGTTTTTTTTTTATTTCAGAGATTTCTTTTAGGGGATAAATTCTTTTTTTCATTTAAACAAGACCATCAGTTGTTTTAAAGTTTCATCCATGGAAGAGTCTTCTTTTACCCCTTGTTTTAAAAATCTATTCACTTTATCGATATACTTAATGGCATAGTCGGCATTTTTATCTGAACCTGGTTTATACTCCCCAATTCTGATCAAAAGTTCATTTTTTTTATAGTTTGCTAAAACCTCTCTAATTTTTCCCACAACTTCGAGCTGCTCTTTGGTAATAATATGGGAAATAATACGAGAGGCAGATGCAAGCACATCAATTGCTGGGTAGTGGTATTGGCGAGCTAATTCCGCCGAAAGGATAATATGGCCATCTAAAATAGATCTTACTTCATCAGATACCGGTTCATTCATATCATCACCGGCTACTAATACAGTATAAAAGGCAGTAATAGATCCCTTATCAGAATTTCCAGATCTTTCTAAAAGCTTTGGAAGGGTAGCAAACACTGAAGGGGTAAAGCCAGCCCTAGCAGGAGGCTCACCGGCAGCAAGCCCCACTTCCCTTAAGGCTCTTGCAAAACGGGTAACTGAATCCATCATAAGAATCACTTTTTTACCTTGATCTCTAAAGTATTCAGCAATTGCAGTACCCACATAGGCAGCATTTAAACGAAGCTGAGGGGATTGATCAGAGGTTGAGACAATGATAACAGAGCGTTTTATTCCCTCCTCTCCAAGATCATTTTGGATAAATTCACGAACCTCTCTACCC
>JBIKKN010000144.1:0-3159 GCA_044360335.1 Chlamydiia bacterium
ATCTATAAAGAAATAAAAAAGGATAGAGATTAAAATTGCTTTTAATGGAAAAGAGAGCACAGCCCTTAATAAAGGCAACCCCCCTTTGTAAAAGCACAAATTGTAAAGCATAAGTAGCGAGCCATTAAATTCTTTACATGTATGTAAAAAGGGCAGTAAGATCAAAAGAAGAAAGGGAGAAAAAGCAGATATTTTTTTCATAATATTATAATTAGGTATTTCCTAACGTTAACAAAATATTTTAAATAGTGCAATCTATTCTCTCTGTTTGTATCCTACCTTTATGAAAAAAGAAAAAATAAAGATTAGAGACCTTTCGGCTACTGGCGAAGGTGTGGGGGAAACAAAAAATGGTGTTATTTTTGTTGATGGGGCTTTACCTAAAGAGGAGGTAGAGGTAGAAATTAGTCTGCAAAAGAAAAATTATGCCAAAGGAAATTTGTTGAAAATTTTAACTCCTTCTATCTATCGAACCGAGCCTCCTTGTAAATATTTTTATGAGTGTGGGGGATGTTCTTTACAACATGCACAAATTGATTTTCAAGAAAGCATAAAAAGAAATAGGGTTTATGAAGCCCTTGTTCGCATTGGGGGGATTAAAGATCCCCTTGTTGAAAAATGTGAAAGCTCTAATAAAGAATATGGCTACAGAAACAAAATAACCTTACCTCTTTTAGAGTCTTTTGGAGAAAAAAAGATTGGTTTTTTCAAAAAAAGAAGTCATGAAATTATTACAATTGATAGCTGTTTGCTACATATTCCTTTTGCAGATCTTGTGTATAAAAAGGTAAAAGAGATCCTTTTAAAGGCAAATATTGCTTTTTATGATGAAAGTAAAAAAAGTGGATATTTACAGCACCTAGTAATTCGTACAAGTATTTACGAAAACAGAGTGCTTATTGGATTAATAGGTTTAACAAATCCTACAAGGGAAATTAAAAAGGCTGCAAAATCTATTAGCTGCATATCAAATGTTAAGGGTGTTGTGTATGGCAAAAAGAAAAAAGCAGATAATAGTATCTATCCAGAGAGTTATCAGCTTCTTTATGGGGAAGAGGAATTAATAGAAAATATTTTAGATATACCTATAAAGCTTTCTATCCTTTCTTTTTTTCAAGTAAATAAATTTATTGCAGAAAAAATCTATGTTAAAGCTTATGAGCTTGCAAATTTAAAGATGGGAGACAGAGTTTTAGATGCTTATGCAGGAAGTGGAACATTTGCAATATATTTAGCAAAAAAGGGGATAGAGGTTACTGCAATTGAATCTTTCAAAAAGTCTGTAGAAGATGGAAAGAAAAATGCACAAGCAAATGGAGTTTATATCGATTATATAGAAGGGCAAGTGGAGGAAAAAATTGATAGACTTGGTAAATTTGACTGCGTGTTTATAAACCCACCAAGAAAAGGGGTAGAAGAAAATGTAATAGGGGCACTTGGGAAAATAGGTGCTTCAAAAATTATTTACACCTCTTGTGATCCAGCAACTTTAGCAAGGGATATTAAAAAGCTAGAAGGGGAGGGTTACTTTTTTATAAAAGCTACCCCATTTGATATGTTTTCTCAAACTATGCATGTAGAAACAGTGGTTTTATTAGAAAAAAAATGTTGCTAGAATTTTGAAATATTGTTAAGATCCCATTTTGAAAATCTATATAAAAGAATAATTTATGCAACATTTAATGATTTTACTATTTTCTTTGTCGCTGTTTTCTACGGCAGAAAAAGGTGATAAAGATTTAGATGAATATTTAGATCTTATAAAAAAAAGTGAACATTTAGGAGAATGTGGAAATTATAAAGAAGATAAAATTGAAATAGTTTTAGAAAAAAAAATAATTAAAAATATTGAAGAAACTGTTGCTAAAAGATTAATCAAATCTGGAGAATCCAAAGAAGAAGCTTACAGACAATCAAAAATTGGAATTGTAGCTAAAGACTCTTACTGGTGGTGGGTAAGAGATGGAGTGATTTTTCCATCAGGGGGGGTTGGCTCCTTTAATAGGATTATAAAAACAAACCAAATAAAGGGGATGGGAAATAATTCTGTTGCTATTTTGCCAATAACAGCTGAAGGAAAAATTGTTTTAAATGTTATGTATCGACATGCTATTAGAGATTTTGTTTTAGAAATTCCCAGGGGAAAAATTGAAGTTGGGGAGACGATTTTTGATGCTGCAAAACGAGAGTTAAAAGAAGAAACTGGTATGCAAGCCTCTAAAATAGATATTTTAGGAGAGATTATTCCAGATTCTGGAACAACTGCTTCTAAAGTTGCAATATGTGTAGCAAACATTATAAAAGATGGCCCTATAATGCAGGATTATTCTGAAGCAATACTTGGAGTTGTTGCCTTTTCTGAGGAAGAAATAATTAGCGGCTATGGTAAAGGTTATTTAGATGTTTCTATCAAGGGTAAAAATTTAAGGGTGATATTAAAAGATGGGTATTTATCTTTTGCATTATTAGTAGCAAAGGAAAAAAAATTCATTTAGATTATAAATTATATAGTTTTTTGCTACACTTATAGAATCTACTATTTAAAAATCAATGATCACACAAAAAAGCTATAAAAAAACACGTTTATCTATAATCATTGCCTCGATTTTAAAAGAGCCATTTGCTTGTATTTACCCTTTGCTTCCATTTATTTTACTAAAAGATTTAAATGCACTTGCTTTGCAAATAATTATTTTAACAAATCTTCGACCTATTGCATCCTTTGGTTCTTTTTATATAAGTGAACTTGTTTCTAGACAATCTTTAACATTAAAAGTTGCTATTTTACTCTCAGGAATTTTAGCAAGAATTGCTTTTATTCCAGCCCTTTTATTAGATAGTGTACCTTTATATATTATTGGCTCGAGTTTATATATGCTTTTTAGTAGGGCAGAGATCCCTGCGTGGATGGAGATAATTAAGAAAAATATACCTAGAGATAAATGGGAGGAAGCTTTTTCCCTTGGCTCAATTATAAGTTATAGCTCTGGAGTTATTTTTACTATTTTATTTATAAGGTATATAGACTCTTTTGAAATGGCATGGAAGGGGCCATTTGCAATATCCTTAATTTTGGGAATTGTTGCAGTTGCCCTTCAATCTCTTTTAATAGATAATGATCAAACTACGATAAAACCTTTAAAGGGTTTTTTAAATACT
>JBIKKN010000029.1:0-8449 GCA_044360335.1 Chlamydiia bacterium
GTTTCAATATATGCTGATTTTTGCCCTTTTTCTGTGGTAGCTTTATCATGAACCCTTGCATAGTCAATTAAAAGTCTTACTACTTCTTTAGATTCTTCAGGGAAAGATTCATTAGTAAAAAGGTATTTTTTTCCACTTATATACACCGATTCTTCATAGCGGATTCCATCTAAAAATATTTTTGCATTTGGGATATGTAAAGGTTTTGATCTAGATGGTAAACGAAGGGCAAACTGCAGTTCAACAATTGTTTTTGAGCCATCTTTATTTTCAGGGAAATTATAAATAATCATAAGGGCGGCTTTTGTGATACCGACTTCTGATTTATTTAAGAAAAATGGGGAAGTTGCTAAAATATTTGATGCAAAAATATACTCTTGCATTAACTCTTTTTGGTATTCTAAATCTTTTCTCTTCTCCTCTTTAGAAACAGCAGATTTTACAGCTTCAATAATTTCCTCTTTTTTCAAATCCTCATCTTCTTTTAAACTAGAATCTTTAGAATAGGAGACAAGCATTTTATCCAAATGTGCTTCTAAATAAAAAAGTAAAGCAGCTAAATGTTGACAATCATAATGATAAGGGCAATCACAATCTGAATCAGTAGTTTCACAATCAATTCTATCAATTTCAATTTCACATTCATACCCATTTTCAAATTGTCCAGCAACTTTGGCGCTAATGCGAATAGAGGAAGTATTTAAACTCACAATTTTTGCTGAGGTTACTTTTTTTTCCATGAAAAGATCTTTTCCTTCTCGCAATACATTTTGAGAAAAATCTTGTTTTAATTTACGGACATTTAACATAGAAAAAACCCCATCTACCCTAAAATAGTTATAGAAATAACCTTTTTAACTTATTTTCGAACAATCCACAAGAAAAAAATTAGCAGATAGTATTGATCTTGCTTGGAAATTATATCTTTGGTAGGATAGCAAAACATTACATTTTAAAAAGAGCTACCCCCATATGAAAGAGTTAGAATATGTGAAGAAAAAAATTTCCAAATTAAGCAGCCTTGCAACAGGTAAATGGAGGGAAGTTTCAAGTTTATTTGCAAGCGATATAGGCATTGATTTAGGAACAGCAAATACTTTAGTCTACGTTAGAGGCAAAGGAATTGTGCTTGCCGAACCATCTGTTGTAGCAGTTGATTCTATAACAAGAGAGGTTTTAGCAGTTGGCCATAAAGCTAAAGCTATGCTTGGGAAAACTCCTCGAAAAATTCATGCAGTTCGTCCTATGAAAGATGGTGTGATTGCAGATTTTGAAATTGCTGAAGGAATGTTAAAAGAATTGATCAAAAGAATTACCCCTGCAAGAAGTATATTTAGACCAAAAATACTAATAGCTGTGCCATCTGGGATTACTGGGGTGGAAAAAAGGGCAGTTGAGGATTCGGCACTTCGCGCCGGTGCTCAAGAAGTTGTATTAATTGAAGAGCCAATGGCTGCAGCAATTGGGGTGGATTTACCAGTGCATGAACCTGCAGCAAGTATGATTGTGGATATTGGAGGAGGAACAACTGAAATTGCAATTATCTCTTTGGGAGGAATTGTAGAAAGTAGATCTTTAAGAATTGGCGGGGATGAGTTTGATGAGTGTATTATCAATTATATGAGACGTACTTATAATTTAATGATTGGGCCAAGAACTGCCGAAGAGATTAAAATGACTATTGGTTCTGCTTTTTCATTAGGGGATAATGAGCTTGAAATGGAAGTTAGAGGAAGAGATCAGGTAGCAGGACTTCCAGTTAAAAAAAGAATTAATTCTGTAGAAATTAGAGAGTGTTTATCTGAGCCAATGTTACAAATTGTCCAAAGTGTTAAGTTAGTGCTAGAAAACTGCCCTCCAGAGCTTGCCGCAGACCTTGTGGACAGGGGTATGGTTTTAGCAGGTGGTGGTGCTTTGATCAAAGGGTTAGATAAGTTTTTGATCAAAGAGTGCGGGCTTTCTGTAATTATTGCGCCAAGTCCTTTGCTTGCTGTGTGCCTAGGTACTGGTAAAGCTTTAGAATATTTAGATCAATTTAAAAAGGGAAGATCGAAACTTGCGTCCAAAGGATAAAAGATGGAATTTTTTTCAAAAATAATTCAGGAAAAAATTGATCTTTATATCAAACTTTGTAAACCAGATAAGGTGGTTGTTTGTGACGGCAGTAAAGAAGAATCGGAAAGATTTTTAAAACTCCTTGTAGATCAAGGGTCGGCTTTACCCTTAAAAAGGGAGAATTGTTTTTATTTTACTTCTGATCCAAAAGATGTAGCGAGGGTAGAAAGCTGTACTTTTATATGCTCAGAAAATAAAAAAGATGCAGGTCCTACAAATAATTGGATAGAGCCAAAGCAAATGAAGCAAAGGCTTGGGAAATTATTTTTAGGCTCTATGAAAGGGAGAGTTATGTATATAATCCCTTATTTAATGGGGGATAAAGATAGCCCTATGTGCAAGGCTGGGATTGAGATTACTGACTCGTTATATGTTTGTGTTAATATGTATATTATGACGCGTATGGGGAAAATAGCCCTTCCAAAAATAGCCGAAGAAGATGTGGTTTTTGGTCTCCATAGCGTGGGCTATCCCTTAAAAGAGGGGCAAAAAGATGTTCCTTGGCCATGTAATGAGGAAAAAGTTATTGCTCATTTTCCAGAAACAAAGGAAATTTTATCTTTTGGAAGTGGGTATGGGGGGAATGCACTTTTAGGAAAGAAATGTTTTGCTCTAAGGATTGCATCGGTAATTGCAAAGAGGGAGGGGTGGCTTGCCGAGCACATGCTTATTGTTGGAATAACTAATCCAGAAGGGAAAAAGAAATATTTTGCAGCAGCTTTTCCATCTTCTTGTGGCAAGACAAACCTTGCAATGCTCTTTCCCAAAATCCCTGGCTGGAAAGTTGAATGTGTAGGCGATGATATTGCATGGATGAAATTTTATGAGGATGGAAGGTTATATGCTATTAACCCAGAAAATGGATTTTTTGGAGTAGCTCCTGGAACAAGTGAAAAAACAAATCCATCTGCAATGGCTATAGTAGAAAAAGATACTCTTTTTACAAATGTTGCATTAAATGGTGATGATGTTTGGTGGGAGGGTATGAGCGATAAGGTTCCTGATGCTCTTATCTCTTGGCAGGGGAAAAAGTATGATAAAAATGGGAGTGAACCTGCAGCACATCCAAATTCAAGGTTTACTTCCCCATTAAAAAGATGCCCAAATTTAGATAGGGGAGATAGTGTAAAAGGAGTTCCCATTGAAGGGATAATATTTGGGGGAAGAAGAGCGGATTTAGCCCCCCTTGTGATGGAGGCAAAAAATTGGCAAATGGGTGTTTTTTATGGGGCATCGCTTTCATCAGAAAAAACATCAGCAGCAGAAGGGGTAAAAGGACAAATGAGACAAGACCCTTTTGCTATGCTCCCATTTTGTGGGTATAATATGGCAGATTATTTTAGCCACTGGCTATCTATGGAAAAGCCAGGGAGAAAAATGCCGAAAATTTTTTCTGTAAATTGGTTTAGAAAAGATGTAAATGGCGCCTATATTTGGCCAGGGTATAGCGCAAATCTTGCAGTGCTTGGTTGGATGTTTGACTCAATTGAAGAAAAAGTAGAAAAAAAAGAAACCCCTTTTGGCTTTGTACCTACCTCATTAAATATAGATGGGATAAATATAAGCAAAAAATCTTTAGATGAAATTTTATTACTAGATGAAAAGGGTTATGAAAAAGAGATGGAAAGGCTTACGCTATATTTTAAGGAGACTTTTGGGGAAACATTTCCCCAAAAGTTATCTGCTTTTTTACACATCTAGTTTAGAAAAAATTTCCTCTTCTTTAAAAAAGAAAAGAACTTCAGCAATAGCATTTATATGGCTATCTGAACCATGAACTGCGTTTGCATCGATAGAATCGGCAAAATCTTTGCGAATTGTTCCATCTTCAGCATCTTTAGGATTTGTAGCTCCCATGATCTGTCTATTTTTTGCAACAGCATCTTCCCCTTCAAGAACGCTAACAAGAACAGGACCTGAAATCATAAAATTGACCAAATCATTAAAAAAAGATCTTTCTTTATGTATTGCATAAAAAGCCTCTGCCTGCTCTTTTGTTAAAAAAATTAGTTTACAAGCCACAATAGATAAATTATTTTTTTCAAATCGGGATAAAATTTCTCCAATTACATTTTTTTTTACTGCATCAGGTTTTATAATAGATAAAGTTTGTTGTACAGTCATAAGACTCTCCTTTTAAGGTTAATTATCTAGAAGAGTTTACAACTTAATATCTTTATTTGCGAGTTTAAAAAATTTATTTAAATATACATAAAGACACAATAAATGTTAAGATTAATTAAATTTAAATTAAAAATGAGTTTATTATGATTCACTATATCTTTTCTCAAATGCCTAAAATGGATTTTTTATATAACTCTTTCGGGGAGTATTTTAATACCTCTCAAAAAACCCCGGCTGTGATTTCGGAGGCAACAAATCGTCTAACAGCTGAAGATTTATGTACCAATACCTCATTATCAGGAAAAGAGTATAATGATATATATAGATTTCCTGTAAAAGTTCAGAACCAAGAAGTGCTTTTAACAGAGAATAATTTTAAAAGCTACGTTAAACTGCAATTGATATATCAAGATGTAATAGACGCATTAAAAATTAATGGGTCTATTACACCTTATTATGATCTATGTGTTGAAGAAATAGAAGTAAAAAATTTAGCGGAAAAAAACCCTAGCTATACAGTTTATCTTGATGGAAAAAAAATTACAGTTTATGAGTATGCTCCGAAAAAGAAAAATTTTAAAGAGTTTATAATCAAGCAGACGCACAATTATTGCAACTCCAATAGATTTTTTGGTATAATCTCTAATTTTATACCCTTGTATATAGATCCAGTGGTGCTAATCAACAGATGTTTTTTATTTATTGCGGAAAAAACAAAAAAACCAGAATTGACAAAGCTTGTGTATAAAATTAGTAGATCTGCTGTTAAAGCTATTTTAGGGGTAGCTTTTGCAATTGCTTCTATAAAAATGGCTGCACTTCAAGCACTTATAGTATCAATAGGTGTTGTAGCAATTATTGGACTAGTAGTTTATTCAAAAATGAATAATACAACTGAAGAACTTACGCTAGATCGTAAATTCAAACTATTAAAAGAAGGTCTTCAGATTTTGGGGGCAGTTTCTATTTTCTTTGTGGTAACATCAACGGTTACAAAGGTTTTTGCTTTGTTCTACATGTTGATAATTATTCCGGGAAACCTTTATGCAGATGTAAATAAGGCAGTTTTAGAATATAAAGAAGTTTAATGAGTTTTTAAACAAAAGGACTTTCCAAGGTAATGCTCTTTTAAATAGCTATTATCTGCAAGAAAATTGCCAGTTCCAGATACCATAAGTTTGCCTTCATGAAGAAAGAGCCCTTTATCAATAAAAGATAGTAGTTCGTAGGCATTATGATCTGTAATAAAAGTAGCTATTTCTTTTTGTTTTAAAAATTCTATTAATTTTTTTACATCTTCGATTGTTTTTGGGTCAATATTTGCAAAAGGTTCATCTAAAAAGAGAATTTTAGGGGAGCAAATAAGGGCTCTACTTATTTCTACTCTACGCCGTTCTCCACCAGAAAGGTTAAAAGTCTTTTTCTTTTTTAAATGGAGGATATTTAATTCATCTAATTTTTGATCTACAATTGCCTCCTTTTCCTTTTTAGTGTATTTGTATAATTCTAGGTAGGTTAAAAGATTTTGCTCTACTGTTAGTTCTTTAAATACAGAAGATTCTTGGCTTAAGTACCCTATCCCTTTTTTTGCTCTTTTATACATAGCAAGATTTGTAATATCCTCCCCATTTAGAAGAATTTGCCCTTTTGTTATTTTATATTCTCCAATCAAAGCTCGAAAAGTTGTTGTTTTTCCAGCGCCATTTGCCCCTAAAAGACCAGTAATTGCTGCTTTTTCTATGCCAAAGGAGATGTTATCTAAAATAGTATTCCCTTTTATTTTCAAGGTAAGATTTTTTACTTCAAGGATCATTTTTTTTTCTCCAAGTAATGGATACCCAATCATCAGCAGAGTGTGATTTTTCTTCATCTAAGTTTGAGCTGGAAGATTTTTCTTTTAAAGTTGTAACCGATGGATATTTTCCCCTTTTCCATACTTTTTTAATAGACTCTTTTTCTGTAAGTGGAAGGCAAGAGGTTGTTTTACCTTCTTTTATTGCTGATTTTTGAAATAGATGGGGATAGATAAAAAATAAGGGTATAAAAAGTGTTAAAAAGCAAAAAAAATTCCAGATAGTCACTTTATATTTACTAAACATTTACCGTCCTTTCTTCCAATAAATACATCCTTAACTCATATAGTTTTTTTAATAAAGGGATTGTTTGATCTAAGGGCCATTGTGTAGCTTTATCACTTTTTGCTTCTTTTGGATTTTTATGTGTTTCTAAAAATAAAATGTCCGCTCCAGTTGCAACGGCAGCTTTTGCAAGTTTCTCCATAAATGCTCTTTCCCCACCACTTTCTTCCCCCTGACCTGGAAGTTGCCCAGAGTGGGTGATATCATAACATGTAGCAGAGCAATATTTTTGCATGATTGGAAAGCTTCTAAAATCATTTACTAAGTTTTTATAACCAAAAGTTGTGCCCCTTTCGGTAAACATTATTTGACTATTGCCACAGTGTAAAATTTTATTAGCAACATGTTCCATGTCATATGGGCTCATGAACTGCCCTTTTTTAACGTGAATGGGGAGCATTGTTTTTGCAGCATTTACTACAAGGTCTGTTTGTCTTGCTAAAAAGGCAGGTATTTGAATTAAATCACAAACCGAAGCTACTATTTCTGCATGTTCAGGAAGGTGGATATCAGTAGTTACAGCAATATCAAGATCTTTTTTTATTTTTTCTAAATACTTTAATCCTTTTTCTATACCTACACCTCTAAAGGAAGAAATAGAAGATCGGTTTGCCTTATCAAAGCTCCCTTTTAAGACAAATGGATAGGGTAAAAAATTTTTAAGGTAGGATGCAACATCTAAAAGTTGGTCATAGGATTCTATAACACATGGACCTAAAATAAATCCAAGGGGCCTGTTTTTTCCAAAAGTAAGTTTTCCAACCTTTATTTCCTCTGCTATTTTCTTATTCATTCTTTTTTCCCCTTAAGTCTTAGTTTTTTTTAAGAATCTTTAAAGTATACTATACATTAATAGGGGATTTAAGGTATACTTTCTGCTATAAAAAAGACTTATAAGATTCTACTTGATTTGTTGAGAGAATATAGATATTATAGTCACACATATTTTTGGACCGATAGCTCAGTGGATAGAGCACCCGCCTTCTAAGCGGGTGGTCGCAGGTTCGAATCCTGCTCGGTCCGAATTCACCTTTAGGAGTAACGTGAAAAAATATAGTGATTCTTATATTTCCTTTGATGGAACATGGTTAGGGGATGTAGTTTTTTCTCCTTATTTTTTCAAAAAAAGTACGTATGATAAGTTAAAAAATCCATCTTTGCCCTCAATGACCTCGTTTGAAAAGCATCACTTTGTAGGTGCAATTCTTTTAGAGGAAATTCTTTCTTCTAACAAAGAATTTCTACTCCCAGCAATAGTTGATTTTATTAAAGCTGTTAGAGAAGAGGTTATTCCTTCTTATATGTTTTCAAGTTTTGAACTTTACATAAACAATTATGCAAATCTTTCGGAAAAACAAGATCTTATCATTCGAGGAAAAATTGTAGGAAGATTTATTCCAAGATCAGAATATCAGACATTTTTTCCAATAGGAATGGGTGGATCTTACAAAGGATCTCATTTTTCCCTTGCTCATTTTTCCCCCGATGTAGATACAATTACTGCATCTTTTCATGGTTTTTTGGATGCTTTTGCAGCAAAAGTTGGACAGGGTGTTCACTACTGGCAAGTCCCCCAAGGTCCTCCACCTCTTAGCGTAGAGATAGAAACCCTTGTTTATAAACCATTTGGAAAAGAAGTGTTTAATGTTTTTGCTCATATTTCTTCAAAACTTAGTTTATCTTCTTTAGATTTATTTACTCAAAAAGACTTTATTGTAAAAAAACTTAAAGATAGATCTTTGGGGCTTGAAACAGAAAGATCTAGAAAATCTGTTATTGTGGTTGGGGATAAAGGGGAGTATTTAGCTGACTGGCGATCTGTAGATTTTGATGAAGTACGAATGGTTATTAATAATTTTGTTTTAATACTTCGTTTGTTTGAAAAGCATTTATATATTCTTGTTGTGAATTTTTTTTCCAAAAATCAAGATTTAAAAAAGGGGATAGATGCCCTTTTACATAAGAGTTTAGAAGAATTTGTAAATGTAAATAATCACGATCATCTTTCAAGACAAAGGCTCTTTGCTTTTATGGAAAAAGTTCTTGGTTTACAAAATAGTGAAAAAACTTCT
>JBIKKN010000168.1:0-2798 GCA_044360335.1 Chlamydiia bacterium
ATACTGAATTTTGACGATTCCATCAAAGCTACAGCCAAACAATCACCAAAAATAAGTTGCAAAGCAGTTGATGTAGTTGGGGCAAGTCCAAAAGGGCATATTTCCCCTTCAAGTGGCAAATGCATAGAAAAATCTACATGCTTTTCAAGCTCTGAACCTTTATCTGAAATCCAAGCAATGGAAGATACTCCCCGTTTTTTACATAATTTTGCAAGATTTATAATCTCTACGCTTTTGCCGCTTTTGCTTAATAAAATCACTAAATCTTGTTTTGTAGTAATTCCAATATCCCCGTGTAGTGCTTCTTGAGCAGATAAAAACAGGGACTTTGATCCGGTAGAAATCATCGTTTTAGATAATTTTTCTGCTATTATTCCACTTTTTCCGACTCCAGAAAAAATAATCATCCCTTTACATTTAAGTATATGAGCCAAAACAGTTTCTGCTTGTTCGAAATTAACATTATCGAAAAAGTAATTTAAAAACTGCCTCTCTCTTGCAAAAATTTGTTTTAACATATAGGGTTCAGTATATAAAAGGAGAGTGCTTTGAGCAAGATAAAAGTCAAAAATCCAGTAGTAGAACTAACTGGGGATGAAATGGCAGAGGTGATTTGGGAGCAAATTAAACATAAACTTATCCTTCCATTTTTAAATATCGACCTTAAAGTTTTCAATCTTAGTATGGTAAATAGAGATGCCACAGATGATCAGGTAACAATTGATGCAGCAAACGCTATAAAAAAATATGGCGTTGGCATTAAATGTGCAACTATTACTCCAGATGAGAGCCGAGTTAAGGAGTTTAATTTAAAACAAATGTATAAATCGCCAAATGGAACCATTAGAAATATTTTAGATGGAACTGTTTTTAGAGAGCCTATCCTTTGTAAAAACATCCCACGTTTTGTTACAAGTTGGAAACTTCCTATCATCATTGGCCGTCATGCTTTTGGTGATCAGTACCGATCTACAGAGATGGCAATTGCTGAAAGTGGAACTGTTAAACTAATTTTTGAAGGTAAAAATGGTAAAAAGATAGAAAAAGAGGTATTTAAATTTGATAGCCCAGGGGTTGTAATGGGTATGTACAATTTAGATGATTCTATCTCTCATTTTGCTAATGCTTGTATGAATTATGCACTCGATCGAGGATATCCACTTTTTTTATCTACAAAAAATACCATCTTAAAAGTTTATGATGGAAGGTTTAAAAATATATTTCAGCAGATTTATGATGAAAAATATAGGAGTAAATTTGAAGCAAAAGGGATATATTATGAGCATAGACTGATTGATGACATGGTTGCTTTTAGTATAAAAAATGAAGGGGGCTTTGTTTGGGCTTGTAAAAATTATGATGGGGATGTTCAATCTGACACTCTTGCTCAAGGGTTTGGCTCTCTTGGGATGATGTCTTCTTTACTTATTTCTCCAGATGGTAAAACAGTTGAGTCTGAAGCTGCCCATGGCACAGTAACTCGTCACTTTAGACAGTACCAAAAGGGGCAAAAAACTTCTACAAATCCTGTTGCATCGATCTTTGCATGGACAAAAGGACTTGAGTATAGAGGAAAATTTGACCACAACAAAGAATTGATAGCTTTTGCAAAAAATTTAGAAAACGCTTGTATCCTCACTATTGAAAGTGGAAAAATGACAAAAGATCTAGCGGCTTTAACAAATTGCTCTTCCTACCTATATACAGAAGATTTTTTAGATGCTGTGGAAAAAACTTTGCTTACTCTTTATCAATAACTTAGATAGCTATTTTATCATTTTGATAAAATCAAGCTATGAAAGCTTTTGTAACAGGTGGCTCCGGCTATATAGGATATCATTTAGTAAGGGATCTATTGCATAAAGGATACACCGTCTCTTGCCTTTATCATAGCAAAGGGGATAATTTTAAAGGGTTAGATGTAGAAATAGTAGATGGAGATCTTCTAAGCATTGAAAGTATGTACCCTTTACTAAAAGATGTAGATGTAGTTTTTCACCTTGCAGCCCTATTTTCTTTTGATGAAAGTAAAAAGGAAGAAATGTATAAAACAAATCTAAGCGGAACAAAGGCTCTATCTTTTGCTGCAAAAAAAGCAAACGTTTCTAAATTTATACATTTTTCTCCTATTGAGGTATTTGCTCCAACTTCTTCGTACCAAACTATTACCGAACAAAATCCTTTAATATCTACAAAAATCCATCCAAATATTGGCAGCTACACCCTATCAAAGGTGCAGGCGCATAATTTTATTCTCGATCAAATAGCAGGGGGTTTAAATGCCTCAATCATCATTCCAACTGGGGTAATTGGCCCCCACCCAAAGCTTGGTGCAATAAATAATATTATCAAAAAAATTGCTAAAAAAAAGTTCTGCTTTTTTTTAAACCGAAAATTTAATTTAGTAGATGCAAGAGATGTTTCAAAAGCCGCAATTGCCTGTTTTGAAAATTCTTCCAAAGGTTCTTTGTATATTGTTGCTGGAGAATATATATCTATCAAAAATATTGTAAAAATGGTAGAAAACATCTTAACTAGTAAAATTATAGCACTTGCAATTCCCTATCAAATCATTAAATTTTTTTCAAAAGGGGTGTTTTTTATTTCTAGTATTTTAGGGAAAAAAATTATGAATAAATATTTCTCTAAATATTTATGCAGCTGCCCAAAAAATATTTCTGATCAACTTGCAAGAAACGAGTTAAATCATCTTCCAAGACCATTTATCGAAACAATAAAAGATATTTTAGCTCTGTAAAGATAGTTTTGCTCCCTTTAACTCAAACTCCCCTTCCTTT
>JBIKKN010000189.1:0-3124 GCA_044360335.1 Chlamydiia bacterium
TTATTACAATCCCCCCCAAAGACACCAACACCCCCCCCCAATAAAAGGGTGTTATGATTTGAATATACTCTTGAAGTAGATGCTGTGCCCCCTCCACCATTCAAAGAAAAGTCCCCATCTGCTTGCATAGTTATTATCCCATCATTGGAATAATTTATTATTTGGGCGCTATTATTTATTCCAACAGCTCCTGCATCTACGGTTATAGACTGAGCTGTTAAACTAATATCTTTTCTTCCCCCTGATGCAGTTTCAATGGTTGCTATATTTCCTGTTCCCCCTGCCCCGCCAATTAGCTCTAAATCCCCTGAAATTACTGCCGAAATTTCCCCGCCAAATATACCTGAAGTTAAACTAGATCCACAATTGCCAGCGATAATCTCCATATCTTTTGGTGTAAAATTATCCCCTATAACAACCGAATCTGACCCCACTATTTTAGCCGTTCCACACCCCCCACCTTGAAGAGAAATATCGCCAATTCCATTTGCTTTGCTATCGATACTAATATCTGTCCCCTCTACTTTAGCCTCTCCCCCAGATCCCCTCATATTCAAATTATTTCCAAAAGAAATAGCAATAGTACCATCCCCTGTTTTAATCTTTGAAGATCCAGATGAAATCCCTCTAAGGAGCAAATAATTTGAAGCATCCACTAAAATATCTCCACTTACAATATCAACCCCCACATCAGAAGCTGATAAAATTTCTATAATAGGAGCTCTCAAAGAAAAAATATTTGTCCCTGAAAACGATGCCCCTTGCATGGAAAAAAGCTTACTTATTTCAATTTCGTTAGATGCAATAAGAGATAAGCTATTTCCACTTGTCCAATTAATATTGTTTGTTATTGCAAAAAGAGATTCTCCATTTATCACCACATTTGCATTTGCTAAAATCTGCTCTAAAGAATTTTTAGTAAATACCGAATCAATGGATTGGATAGTAAAATTTTCTGGTGCAAAATTTGTTCCATAGTTTGCATTTGCGCCCACTAAAATAACTGAATTTGTAGCAGTAAAAGTTCCATCGGCACCTGTTGCAGAACTTAAATTTGCACTCCCATTTATCCCTAAATAACCAAAACTGTTTAAGCTTACCGCCCCCCCATTTAATAAACTGGAAGAGACATTTGTTGTTCCTAAGTATAAAATCGATTCTGCTCCATAAATAGAGACATTTCCCCCACTACCTGAAGTTCCAGTAGATGTAATTAGCGCAGATGGTGAAATATAAACAAAATCTGTAGTATAGTTTGTGTTATTTGTTCCAATTGTTACTGCCCCTCCTGATATTCCACTTACATTTATAGAAGAGCCATCTAAAAGGGCTATACTATGGCCATAAATTTCTACAGAGGGTCCTGAGCCACTAGAAGTAGATGTACATTCTCTCATAATACTTCCTGCAATTTGCAAAGCTGAAGATGCATCATTTAATGGATTTGCATGAAGCAATATTCGCCCAGAGGAGGAGGAGCAACTTGTTGCTCGAATCTCTCCATCTATGTTAATTGCTAATGAATAAATATTTCCATCTGCTTTAAAAAAAATAGAACTCCCACTTGCTATCCCCTGATGATCAATTCCAGTGCCGCCGCTAAAGCTTCCTGCTGACTGAATATAGACTCTTTCATTTCCTAAGGGCTGAAATACAATAGATGCCCCCGATGCTAGGGCAACATTACTAAGGGCATGTACTTGACTGCCATCTTGTGTAGTAACTCTATACCCAATAATAACCACATCACCGCTTGATCCAGTAATAGATCCAAAATGACTAACCGTACCAGTTCCACTAAATGTCATATTTGTATTTAAATTAAAAGTGTTTGCATTATCTAAAGAAGAGATAAAACACCCACCTGTAACAATATTTCCATTTGGCCCAATTACCACCCCATTTGGGTTTACTATATAAATAGTTCCATTTGATCCTGATAAAATATTACCATCAATAGTGGATATGGATGAGCCTGTGACTTTATTAAATACATGGTATGGATCAGTTGAAGCATTTCCTGATCTTGAAAAAATAACACTTTCACCATTATTTATACTAAAAGAGTCCCAGTTTATGATGTTTACGTTTTGCTCAGTATCTACTACAACCGAAGAGCTATTTGTAGTAATTGTAGCCCCACCTGAGCTCACTTGTCCTTCCGAGGGAAGGGCAAAAAGCACATGGGGAACCATTATGCTAATAATTACAATATTCCTATATATAAACAAATCGAAAACCAATAATTAATCTATGTTAATTTGCAAATAACATAATTATTATAAATAATAAAGATATTATTTATTGTTAATCAGAACCGATAGAAAAAATCAATCTATCTTCGTAATTTCCTGCAAAATTTTTACCCTCTTCTGGAGAAAGTTTAATAGTTAAATTTGTTATACCAAAGGTTATATTTGGAGCAATATCTTTAGAAATAATATCTGAAGAAGAGGTTAACTTTATACTTTTTCCCTCTTTTTCAAGAACATAGGGAATTAAACACGAAGATAATGAGCTATCCCCATCCTCCTTTAAAAGTAAATTTCCATTATTAACTGAACAGGCACAAAGATCTACTTTTTTATTGGATCTAATAGATAATGCTAAATTTTTAGAAGTTTGTTTTAAAATCTCTCCAAAGTCTATTACTCCATTATCTATAAACTCTTGCCCATCTATTATCACTTTTGCTTCCAATTGCTCCTCTACATTAAAAAAAGGTTCTAAATTAACTTTGCTTTCCTTTTTATTATTTTTATATATGGAAATAGGAATTTTCGAGGAATATTTTCCAGGGGATAAAATCACACCTTTTGGAAAGGTAATATTTAAACTTAATGGTTTAGAGGTATCCTCATCGGTAACTGAAAAAACAAAAGAGGAACTTTCTTTATCAAAATCCAAATTATCTGCTAAAGAGCAAGTAATCTTTTCTCCGCTTAATGCAAAAGGGTCTAAATCTTTTGGAATCTCCACTTTATAATTTCCCCCCTCTTTGGAAAATACAAGGGAAAAATTGATTTGGGCTTTTGCATTTTCTTCGGCAAATATATTTAAAATATTTCCCTCTCCAATAACTATCCCCACATCTGTTTTTAAAATACTTACTCCTTGTAAGGAA
>JBIKKN010000146.1:0-3119 GCA_044360335.1 Chlamydiia bacterium
GAGATTCCAAAAGATGTTATCAAATATTTAAAAAAACGCCATTTAGATGGTTTTGAAATTGTATTTTTAACAGGCAGACCCTTTTGTTTTTCTAAGTCTGCCCTTTTTCTTTGTGATTTTTCTTATCATTTGGGTGTGCAAAATGGAGCAGAAGTTCTTTTTATGCCCAAAGAAGAGTTTTGTATGCAAAATTTCCTTCCAAAGGAAACTGTTTTAACTATTTGCTCGATCTGTTTATTTAATGATAGAGATTTTATAGTTGCAACAGGTGTAGAAAATAATGATGAATATTATTACGTAGCAGAAAATTTTTCTGGAGAAGCTAAAGCATATATGGATAATGTAATAGGGCTTGCTATTACAAAATTCAAAAAATGTCAAAGTTTTGAAGAGCTTTACAACCTTAATTTTCCTTTGATGCGCTCATTTGGAACTTTAGAGGAGATGATAGAATTAAAAAAACTTGTACTTGCTAAAGCAGATGTAAACTGTGTGATTTTACACGATATAACAATAAGTGGGATGTTTATTATGCTCATTACTGCATTAGGGGTGGACAAAGGGAGCTCACTAAAGCGTTTGATAAAGAAAAATAATTGGACTGGGAAAGTTATATGCTGTGGGGATGATTTAAATGATATTTCTTTGTTTGAAGCTTCAGATATTTCCATAGGAATGGCAAACGGGCATAAAGATTTATTAAAAAAAGCAACAATTATTGCAAAACCTTCAGATCAGATGGGGGTTATTGATGCAATTGATATAGCTATTGGGATGATAAATGATAGATAGTAAAATTTTCTTAGACCCCCTTGTTTTTGCAAACAAACATTTAAGTATTTATACAGGGTGTATACATTATAAAAATAATAAAGAGAGCACAAGGGATGTAATTGCTCTTACAGAAAATATTTTATATGGGATGGCTCTTGTTTCAAGTCTTTCAAAAGAAAAGGCGGAAAAAGGTTTAGCTTTTTTAGATAGGATGTTTCATTTTTTAACACCCAATGGCTTTCCTATTTATCTTCATGACTTTCCATATGTTTATAACGATAGAGCAAATGTCGATATTTTGTTGGCACTTAGTTATTTTTTAGAAAACTATGGAAAGGTTATTCCCACCTTATCTAGAAATAAAATTAAAGAGGTAAAAGAAAAGCTTGTAGCTATTTTAAAAGATAGACCTTTAAAAGGTATGGATAAAATTTTATTTTCTACAGCTACTTTTCAAGACTTTAAAGAGGATTTTGAAATATCTTGTTTAGAAGAATATGAAAAGCAAACTCTTTGCAAACTTCTTAAAGGAGAAAAGGTAGTTCTTCCTTGGCATAAAACATTAAAAGTTTATACAGGCCCTCTTGATGGAGTCTATTACAATGAGTTTTTACCAGCTGAGACTTTATTCTCTTTTTTAACAGAAGGAAAAGGGGATACTAAAATAGCCTTATTTACCTCTGTTTTTCCAAAAAATAGCTGGGGGGATCTTATTGAGTTTGAAACTTATCCAAGGCAAGATCTGTTTATCAATCATCAAAAAAACGCTCTATCGATCCATTTTCAGGAGCATTCTATATTTATAAAAGCAGAAGTGGATATCAAGGTAGAACAAAACCATATAGATATTATACTTGATGAGTTTGAAGAATTTGAAATATATTTTTCCGACTATAAAATGTCTAAAATTCTTATAGATAAAGAAAAAGCCACAGGATTTTATCCAGAAAACACCATATTTTTTATCACAGAGGATATGCAAGTATCTGTTCGCTTTATCGCAAAGTGTAATTTTTTTGGGATCATAATGAAAGGAAATAGACCCAATCAACTCCTGGACTGTAATAAAAATTTTGCCCTATTTGATCATAAAATTTTACTACGTAGAACTTCTGCTTTTTTTATCAATGTATAATAGGTAAAGCTGCCATTGCATGCAGGCCATTGTCTGCGTAAATAGTAGATGCAGTGATACATTCAGAATCCTCACTTAATAAAAAAGCTGCAACTTTTGCAATATGTGCAGCTTTTAAAACCTTTTGCAAAGGGGCATTTTTTTCTGAATATTCTACCATGTGGTCAATAAAGCCGATGGCTTTGGCAGCTCTACTAGCTAAGGGCCCTGCAGAAATGGAGTTTACACGAAGACCATACTTTCTTCCCACCTCATAAGCTAGAGTTTTTGTGTCACTTTCAAGTGCCGCTTTTGAAGAGCTCATCCCGCCACCATAACCTGGAACTATTTTATTTGCAGCAACGTAAGATAAATTTAAAATTGCTCCATTTCGATTCATATTGGGAGCAAAATTTTTCACAAGACTTAAAAAAGAGTAGGAGGATGCAGCAATTGCCTGTAAATAGCCGAGCCTGCTTGTTTCAAGGAGGCTATTTTTTATTTCAGGGGCACCGCCAAGGGAGTGTACTAAATAATCAATTTTGCCAAATTTTTTTTCCACAAGCTCTGCAACCTCTTTTACAGAATAATTTTCCAAATCTTTATATCTTTTATTTTCTAAAATTTCTTTAGGGATTTCTTCGGGCTTATCAAAAGATGCATCTAATGGAAAAATAGCGCTAATTTTAAGATCTGTGCCATCTTCAAGCTTTGTATCAAGCTTGCCATTTTCTAAGCTTTTATTAAAAATAGTCAAAAGGGGAACAAATGTTCCGATTATAATTTCTGCCCCGAGGTTGGCAAGCTCTTTAGCTATTGCCCAACCATAACCTTTATCATCGGCGATTCCAGCTATAAAAGCCTTTTTTCCTTGTATTTTTTTCATCTTATTCTCTTGTGTAATTAAAAATCTTTAAAAAATAATGGGAAAAAATTCCTAGTGCTATCAGGCTAAATATGCACTGAATTTTTGATGGAGACTCTTGAGGAGGAATAGAGGCTCTTTTTTTTTTCTTTTTTAAAATACTAAAATTTACTTTTCCAGGAAGATTTCTTATGCATTTAATCTGCCGATTTTTAGTAAATAGTATAAGATCACCAGAGTTTACCCTTTCAATTTCCTCCCTGCTATTTAAATCGGGGAGAAATTTGGTGTTTATCATTTTTTGATCCCCATTATAAAAAGTAACCAATACATCTATATTTTCAAATAAACTACAAGGATACAAAA
>JBIKKN010000147.1:0-3095 GCA_044360335.1 Chlamydiia bacterium
TACACATTCGCAATAGCGCGCTCTTTATCACTAATTTTTGGTAAAGCTGCTGCTTTTGCTTCTGCTACTGCTGCAGGAGCCTTTGCTCCCCCGCCTCCACCCTTATTTTTATTAGATTTTTTCTTTTTCCCTTTTTTACTTGTTTTAGTAGTTTTGTGCTTGCACTCAACTCCCATTTTTAAAAGTTCTTGTTCTGCAGATGCTTGATAGTTAGGATCTTCATTTCTTGCAATATTTAAAGCATTAAAAAATAAATTAGAATTTTTATAGTATTCTCTAAGAATTCTTTCTTTTTCCTTTTTAGTAATAGGGATTAAACCCATACACTTTTGATCATCTTGGATAATAGCATCAATCGGAATCGGAGCAATTACAACATTTTGCAGTTGATTAGAGGGATAATTACTATCTTTAGCAAGAAGCGCATTAATTTTTGCTGCTAATTCTTGCATTGCCGGAGAGCAAAAATCCTTTCTTAGCTCTTCTTTTTTTTCAAGTAACTGTTTTTTTTGATCAGACAATTCTGACATTAGAACGCTTAAAATTTTTATTTTACTAAGACTTGATTCCTTATACCTTGATTCCATATGTTCAGCTATTTTAGTATTGATATTAGAAATTCTATTGTCGAGCTCTTCAACTTCTTGAAGCAAAACATATGGGGGACAAATTTTTTTATAGTTACGTAACATTCCATTCAAAGTTTGTTGTGAGACTGTTAAACAAGAAAGCTCCATCCCACAATGAGTTTGAAGAAAGCTTATTTCTATTGCTACATTCTCATCAAATTTTTCTTTGTTTTCCAATTGAAGAGTTTTTAATTTAGAAGTAAGGTTTACATAGTTTTTTTCCAAATCTTTCAAATTATCAATTTCAGATTTTGCAGCTTCTGGTAACATTTGACAATTTAAATAATATTCATACTTTTGAGAAATATCCATCATAATCATAAAAACACCTTACTTGTTAAAACTAAAAATTGTATAAGATTCTACAAAAGCATTGTTTGCTAAAGTATACTCCATTCTCTGATCTAAATGAAGCTTAAAGCGATACCTACCTACTATTTTCTCCTCTTCGGTTGCAGCGGCAGAATCTGTTTCTACCGGCACTATTACCTCTCCCCTTTCTTCTAAAAATTCTTCCATAGTGTATTCTGGTTTTGCCTGAAAAAACATCCGGTGGAACACTCGGTTTTTTTCATCGAGCACAAAATGAAGTTTTCCATACCGCTCCTGCCCATCCTTTAACTTTACCAAGCAGCTCATCATCAAACCTCTTTCTGTTTCCCATACATATTCTATTCTTAATGCTGGATCATTTAAAAGGCGCTCTGCTCCAATCCCTACAGTATGAGCAATAATTTGCTCCCTTTGCTCGGTTTTATTTAGTTCTGCATACTTAGGCCAAGTGCTAATGTCTGTCAAATCTGGCTGTTCCCATTGCTTCATACTAGGGTGTATTTTAACCTGCCCCTCAAGTATTTCTCCTTGTTTATACACATTCGCAATAGCGCGCTCTTTATCACTAATTTTTGGTAAAGCTGCTGCTTTTGCTTCTGCTACTGCTGCAGGAGCCTTTGCTCCCCCGCCTCCACCCTTATTTTTATTAGATTTTTTCTTCCCTTTTACTACCTTAGCTTTCCTAGGCGCCTTAAGCTCCGCTGCTAAAAGTTCTTCTTCAAGCCGACGTTTATGCTCAGGATCTTTAGACCTTTCATCTATCATTGCTCTTATTAATTTTTCAGGATTTTGAAGCAAGTGCCTAATAGTTGTTTTTCTTGTGTTTTGACTTTGAGAAATGGATCTTAAATAATTTACTTCTACCTCTAACCCTGCTTTAAGCCGCTTAATTGTTTCTTTTAGGTTTATATTATTACTTTTGTCTGTTAATCTTTCTGGTAAGCCAGCTTCATCCCCTAAACTATCATAAATACCTGTATATACTTCTCTTGATTTTTTTAATTGCTTTTGAAACTTATCTGCATCAAGTTGTTCCAAAACTAAAATCAATTTCCGTAGAAGTGGGATTTTCTTTTGGAAACTATCTTTAAGTAGGGCATTTAATATTTCTATTTTTTTTGGATTTGTTTCATTTTCTTTGCAAGCCATCAAATCCTGTAATTTAGTTTTCATTAACCCTAGTTGAGCCTCTAAATTTTCTTTCTCTGCTACCAAATTATGTGTGACAGAATTGTCTCGAAAAGCGAAAATTTCCCTATTGATGTTTTCAGTAACACCCAACAGTTGAAAATTTATTTGTTCCATATTTTTTTCAAGGGCAGCAATTTTAATAGCAGTTACTGCACTAAGACTAACTTTTTGAGCCATATTAAGACTTTCGATTTCGGCTTGTACACTATCAAGTTGGGATTTTAATATAATAAATTTATTAATATAAGGTCTAGCGCTCGCTGGTATAAGTCCTGATTCCAACCCATTTCTATAATGTTGTCCATAAGTAACACCACCAAACATAAAAACCCTCCTTTAATAATGTTTAATTATATTTTTTTTAAAGAAATTAATCAAGTTTATTATAAAGTTTGTTCAATAATATAAAGTAATTTAAAAAAAAATTATTGATTTAAATTAAAAATTATAAAGTAATTTACATAACAATTCTGCTAATAAATAAAACCTCTCTTTGAGCAATTTTTCCATTTCAACGAACTGATTAAAAAAAATCCCTCCAAAACCGAACCATTGCCTGGATTTATATTTAAATTTTGCATAATCATCCTATATAAAATCATTAAAGAAACAATATAAGAATCATAAGGAATATCTTCAATAATTTTGTAATTTTTAAAAATCACAAAAAAATATTAGAGCCCTTTGAAAACTCGCTTTGCTCAAAAAAATAGATGGTAAAGGTGCCAAAAATTGCTGTTTTAAGAGGTTAATGGCGTTTTTGAAGAGATCTATTATAAGACTATTTATTAAAACTTAAAATAGTATAAGATTCTAGCAAAGGATTATCCGTTAGGGTGTAAGTAATACTACCACCTTCTTCATCTATTTCGGCCTTATATTTTCCTACAATTTCCTCTTCTTCCTTTCCAGCTCCTCGCCCCCCACCTTCTTCTGCTTGAT
>JBIKKN010000148.1:0-3046 GCA_044360335.1 Chlamydiia bacterium
CTTTTTGTTGTAAACTCTAGTTTTTCTGTTATAATAAAAGCCATGGAAGTAAAAGATGAAAACACCTTTTTTAAAGGGCAAAAATTTGCTAAAAATTTGATTTTAGTAGAGGAAAAAGATCGACCTTACCTAATAACCAAAATAAAAGAGGAAGAAAAAGGGCAAATTCTTTTTTTTGATGAGACAAAAACTTTTTCTGATTTGATGGGAGAGGTAAATCAATGTTCTTTGTTTGACGAAAAGAAAATTTTATTGGTATTTAACGTAGAGAATTATTCTGAGGAAAATTGGGATCAAATTTTTAATGATAAACAAAATGTTTTTTATTTTTTTATAAGGGATGCAAAAAAATCTATACAAGAGAGATTTACAAAAGATGGGGGAATTTTATCACTCCTTAATGAAAAAATTTGGGATAGAAAAAATCGTTTAACAGCAGAGGTTGTCTATACTATCCACAAAAATGCAGTGGTGATTTCTCAATCTTGTGCTTACCGTTTTGTAGAGAGAACTTTTTTTGATTTACAGCTTTTTCATAATGAGCTTTTAAAACTTTGCTCTTACTGCTACAGTAAAAAGAAAATAGAAATAGAAGATATTGATGCTTTAGTGCCCTTGCCTTTAGAAGAAAATAGCTTTAAAATTTCTGAAGAAATGGTGTGGGAAAGAAAGGGGGCGGATAACTTTAAAGTGGATTCTACCTCTACTTTACTACAAATAATAGGCGCCTTTCGCTTTCAAGCTTACTTGGGTTTAAAAATCCTTTCAAAAGAAAATGTAAACATCCCCCCTTGGCAAGAAAAAAAATACAAACAAAAGGCAAATAACTTTGGACCTTTATATTTTAAAAATATTATTTTACTTCTATTTAAAATAGAGCAAAGGGCAAAACAAACTCATCTTTGCCCCTCTGCGTTATTCGATATTGCTTGTCTTGAAATATTAGCTTTAGCTAGAAAGTAATTTTACTATCTGCTATCATCTACCCATGACTTTATATTTAATTCCAAATCTTCTATCAGAAGATAGCAATCTATCCTTATCTATTCCACCTGGGGTAGAAGAAATTCTTTATTCTTTAGATGGTTTTTTTGTGGAAACCCCAAAAGAAGTAAGAAAATATTTAAAAAAATTTGACTTTGAAAAACTCCGAGATAAACCTATGGAGATTGTAGATAGAAATTCTGATGATTTTACCCTACATATAAAACTTTTGAAAAAAGGGGAAAAATGGGGACTAATTTCAGATTCAGGACTTGCATGCATTGCTGACCCCGGCGCAAGACTTGTGATGCTTGCAAAAAATGCTGGCATAAAAGTTGAGGCAATAGCTGGACCATCTAGTATCTTTTTAGCTTTGCAACTCTCTGGTTTATATTCTCAAAAATTCACTTTCTACGGGTATATGCCAAGGCAAATAGATCAAAGAATAAGGGAAGATAAAGATTTACAAGTTTACATCCAAACTCCTTATAAAACTGAGGTTACTGTTCAAAATCTTGTAGATTCTCTTGAGCCAAGAGATCTTCTTTGCGTAGCTTTAGATATTGGATCGCCTTCTCAAGAGGTAATTACCGATACAGTAAAAAATTGGAAAATGGGCAAATGGCCCGCTCTTACCAAAAGAGCTGCAGTATTTTTAATTCAATGTAGATAAGTTTATTTCCTACTAGCCCAATCCATTGTCTTGTATGGGGTGTCTGGATCTGTAATAAAAGGGCAGGATTCATCACTATTAATTATATGTCCCTTGCTAACTAGTGGGCTAAGAGACCAAAGATCTGCAATTTTATGATCAAAAAATGTTAGAGTAAGCCCTTTTGCAAATCTTTTTGGGTAGCCGCCTCTATGGGTATTTACAATTGTTTGTAAATCATCCGTATTTTTAAAAATATCCTCTAAAGTATTCATCTTTGTATGTTCTGCAATCCAGCAGGGTCTTTTTATCTGATCTTTGATTTTTTCGACAGATCTATCGGTCATAAAAGGTATAATAATATGAGGGATTTTTAGCTTTTCATAATCACCCATCTCTTGGATAATTTCTGAGATTTGACTTCCTGAATAAGAGGCATCATCAAATAGTAAATATTTTTCTGTGCCTATATCAGGAAGATTAGGGGGGCCTGAGGCGCATTCAGCTAGAAAAATTTCTTTTGGAGGATATTTTAAATAAGGTAGAGCAAGCATTGTCACCCAAAGATTACTCATTCTTTCATACTTTTTACTAGGCCTTGGGCATTTTTTTGGTATAACAATTGTATAATCTCGTAATCTAGAATCTAGTGAATCTAAATAAAGATTAAAAGATTTAACAGATAGGATTAAATTCTCCATGAATTCTTGATGACTAATATGACAAATGGATTGGGTTACTTCTCTTGCTAATTTTTGTAAATTTTCCGGATGAGCATTTATCCATTCTTCTATTTTTTCGGCACTTGGCCGGTTAGAAGAAGTTGGATGCACGGGTGGAAAAAATTTAGCAAATGGAGAATTTTCAAGTATTTTTGCAGTTTCAGGAGATAAAGAATGCTCACCATCCACTATTTTAGGATTTTGCTCTACAACCAAAGCTTTAGGCTCTGGATTTTTATTTTTTAAAACCTCATAAGAAAAAGTAGGTGGAGGTGCTTTTTCTTCTATGGCTGCAGTTACATCTTCTTTATTACTATATTTTCGGTTTGCAAAATCATAAATTCCAACAGTAACGTTTCCGATCACAGGAAAACAAAGGATTACAGAGCGCCACACTGATTGTTTATTTAAACGGCTATAGTATGGACTTTTGTTTATCTGCTCAAGATTCATCGATGGAAGTAAGAAAACAGTTGTAAAGAGGTCTATTGGAGCTGTAACAGAAGTTACCAAAGGGTTGTAGTCATTAAAAAATATTTTATTGTTTATTGTAAAATTATTCATAATTTTTAATCTATATAGTTATATAGTTGAATTAATTTTAACAAAAAAATCAATTAAAATATATTTGTATTTTTTTTGATTACAAAAATATAATTGTATAGTAAGATAATTATCTAGTTTAATA
>JBIKKN010000149.1:0-3033 GCA_044360335.1 Chlamydiia bacterium
ATAGTCACCAGGGGTAGAATATAAAACAATCCAATTTCTTAGTAAATATACAGCCCCTCTAACAACAACTTGATCGACAAGGCTCTCTTGCTCTTCTACTACTTCCTTCTTTTTTCTCTGATCAAAAAATAGAACACGTTCACCCATCACTTTTTTAAGAAAACTTGTGGTGAGCAAACTATTAGGTTGATAAAAGCGCTCACTTAAAAAACGTCCAGATGCAAATAAAGGACCTTTAAAAAGGGATCTGACTAATTCATCAATTTCTCCACACTCTTTTTTTTGCTTAGAACCTTTCCACTCAAGCGGAAATTGACTATTTCCATAAAATACTAAATCTACCGTTGCTAAATGCATATTATGCTCCTAAATTTTTTAAAAAAGATCCCCTCCCACTAAATTTTTAGAAAGAAAGAGCTAAAGAGTATAAATGTTGAATGCAATTATGTCCATTGAAAAAATTAATTTACTCCGATTAGTTTAGGCAGAAAGTTTTTTTATAAAGAAAATAGTTCTTAATAAAAGAAGCTTAATTTTAAGATAAAATCTCAATATTTGCAAATTGCAAATCAATTACTAACTTTAAACTATAAAAAAAACTTCAATTATATTAGAATATTTACAATACAGGCTGAAAATATCTCAAAATATGCTGAAATTGCTCTTATGCCTAATGGTTTACAAAAAAAAGTGAAGTTCATTAAGTACTACAACTTAAAAATTCTTACTTTAGGTTGGTATGATTTTAAAATTAAAGGCATTAAAGAAATCGATAAAAAAAACTTGGATGGAGTAATAAAAACTCTAGTTCAATGGATTGATCTGTCTGAAGAAAAGGTTTTTAATGCATTTGGGAAAAAATATTCTGAGTTAGCGCGCGGTAGGATGTATGGCATAGAAGGCCACCTGACTGCTAAGTTATTTGGCGATCAAATAGAGGTTTGTAAAAGTATGGTTAAATCGTGCATAGAGAAAAAACAAGGTTCACAACCTTTACCAGGAGCGAAGAAATGGGATAAGGTTCTTGTGTTTTATGATGAAAACCAAACCCCTCAATCAATTGCCCTCTACGATTATTCCGAAAACCGCTTACCTTACTTGGTCACACATTCTAATAACATAAAAGATCCTATTAATAAAAATCAGATAAGGGGCACAGCTACAAAGATCATGGAATACTTAATAAAAATTTCTAAAAGTGAAAATAGGAATCTTACATTGTCCACTTTTCAAAGAACAAAAAGATTCTATGAAAAGTTTGGGTTTGTGGATGATAAAAGTATAAGTTATATGCATGGGATCCAGGCGATCCCAATGATCTATAAAGTAGCAAAATGATCATTATTACGACTGTAACAAAAAATATATAAAGATAATTTTAATACTTAATTAAAAATCTGCGTTTTGCTATAATTATTCCCTCAAGGTAATTTTCTAATCGGTAATGCCAACCATTGCCTTAGATTTTTAAATTCACTAAATTTTAAAGAAAAAAAAGGCAGGCAAATATGCATTCCATTCCTTCTTATAAAGGTCCTATAAAAATGATTGATTCAAATTTTAATAGGTATCTAAATTCAAAAGAAGATACTATAAATAATATGTTTAGAAATATATATAATTTATTTAAAGAACATAAGAATGGAGAATATACATAAGATCACTTAAAAAAGATTAGAAATTGGAAGTCTAAGCTAAATGTTTGTATAAAAGAGCTCACTTCCCTAAATAAAGAAAGATCTCCAGCTGAATTACAAAAAGCCGAAGTAATAATAAAATTAGGTAGAGATTTTTTTGCTAGAGCAGAAACAATACAAAATACAGTAGCATGTAAATCAGTAAAGGCTCCAGCACAATCAGTTTCTTCACCAATTGAAACGCTTCTAAATAGAAAAGAAAAATGTACAACTAATGCATTTAATAAAATACAAAATTTATTTAATAAATATAAAGATGGAAATTTTACTGAGCAACACTTAATAGAAATTAGAAATTGGAAAAAAAAGCTAAATAAACATTCCAGGGTTGTGATAAGTCTGCTAAATGAAAACATAACCCCAATGGAATCAGAAAAAGCCAAAAAATAACACAATTAGCAGAAGATTTTTTAAAAAAAACCTCAGATATACAAGTTGAAGCAAGAGCTAAAATTAAATCACAAATGGCTGCAGCAAAATCAGGAAACAAAAGGAAAATAGAAGAAGAAGGTTTAAATAGTAATCAGGAGGACATTGGTGAACTCCTTGAAGAATATTATACAGACTTCAAAATGGAAAAATTTCATAGGAATACCTATAAGAAAATCCGGAGAAAATATAACGAATTAAAAAATAAAGCCAAGGAAGTTCCTAGTGGTGAACCAAAGTCAAAACAGTTACAACAAACTAAAGACGGTTTAATAGATTATTTAATAGATACAGGACGTATTGAAAGAGAAAAAAGTGAATTTCTTAGAAATCTAGGATATAGGGAGCTTTTTAGAAGATTAACCGGATTTTATGTGGAAAGTTAATATTTTTGCGTAAGGTAAGTTTTTTTTGGTTTGGTTTGTTTGTTTTGATTCGATGGTGTACATAAGGTACACGGAGAATTAAAACAAACAAAACAGGCCAAAAAAAACACCAAAATGGAGGTGGGGAGATTCGAACTCCCGTGCTAAATAGATCCATGTTTACGTCTACATACTTATTCACCTGTTAAATCTCTTATGAAATGACGACAAGTGACAAGCACATATATCATAAGACTTTCTCTATTTCTCGAATTAGAGGCCGATTAAGCAAACCTTCTAATCCACACCAAGATATATTACGACGAAAAAGGCCCTCCTGGTCCAAAATCTTTTCCATCGACTAAATCACCTTGCGGTGATTAAGCTGCAGCTAACTCCGGAGAGTATTCGTTTGCATTTATTTTTTTTCCGGTTTTTTAAGGAGGCCAACCAGAACCCTCCGTATGCAGTAAGCACTTACACTATCCAGGCGATACCACTCACCCCCTAAAAAGATCAAATTTTTTGTAACTATAATTTAT
>JBIKKN010000150.1:0-3031 GCA_044360335.1 Chlamydiia bacterium
ATATCTAGATACTATGTTAAAAAAATCGGGATTTCCTAATGGTATTACTACTTTAAAAGAAACTGTAGAAGAGCTTTTAGCAGAGACAGAGGGTAAAGCTTTTGTCGATATGGATTTTGAAGGGCTGTTTGAGTGATTTTTCTTGAAAAATAGTCTTTTTTTTGGTTTAATCATCTTTTTTGAATCTTAAGAGATAGGATTATGCCTAAATTAATTGTAAATGAAGAAGAGGTAGAGCTTAGAGCTGGTGACCTTATAAAAGAAGCTTGTGAAGAGGCTGGGGTTCCTTTTGCCTGTGAGGAGGGGATTTGCGGCACGTGTGTAATACAAGTGGAAGAGGGTATGGAAAATTTATCTGATTTTACAGAAGAAGAGGAAGATTTTTTAGGGGATGAAGGGGAAGAAAGGCTTGCCTGTCAGTGTCGAATAAAAAAAGATTGCCCAAAAGATGGCGTTATAAAAGTTTCATTTTAAAGGAGTTAGGTTATGATTAAAAAAGAGATGACCATAGGTGAAATTTTTGAAAATTTTCCCATGCATGCACAAAAAATAGCTGCAAAATTACAAAGTATAGGTTTAAATTGTGTAGGGTGTGGAGCATCTACCTATGAAACTTTAGAAGCAAGTATGTATCTTCATGATAAAAAGGAAGATGCAATAGATGCCCTTTTAGAGAGTTTAAATGAAATTATAAAAGTAAAGGTGGATGGATCTACTATTACCCTCACCAAAAAAGCAGCAGAAAAATTCTTAAGTATTTGTGAAGCAGAGGGGATGGAAGGGTCATATTTGAGATTTTATGATAAACTCGGAGGCTGTAGCGGATTTGAGTATGTTCTTGATTTTGCTTCAGAAAAGTTAGATTCAGAAGAGGCTTTTACTCAAAATGGGGTTACAGTTTTAGTAGATAGATCTTCTCTTTCTAGACTTATTGGCTGTGAAATTGATTATCAAGATGGTTTAAATAGCGCTGGATTTAAGATATCTAATCCAAACGCAAAATCTTCTTGTGGATGTGGCAGCTCTCAAAGTTATTAAGTCTTTTATTATAAAGACTTTAAAAAAATTTTTATAATAAAACTTTAAAAATATTTATAATTATGTTATAATTATACCTAACAAAGAGGTTAGTTATGCATAATTTATCAGCTGTTTCAAGTTCAACTACTTTGAAAACTCTTTCCAGTTGTTATTCAGGGGGCGTTTCTATATTTAAGGGTGCTTCTAAGGTTGCAGCTCAAATTCCTAAAAAGCCAGAAACACAAGCTTTTAAAGCTATCAAGGCTATAGATATATTGTCTAACTCTACCCAAATTGCCTCTGGGGCTTTTAAGGTTACTTCAAATGGTATAAGCTTTTTGGCTGCAAATGCAGCAACAACCATAAAAACAGATTTAGTAGGAGTTTCTACTATATTTTCAACAGCCTCAAGCGTTTCTAGTGCCCTTGTTTCTGCTATAAACCTTGCTCAGCCCTCTATTAAAATTGATCTTGCTAGAAGGCTTATGGAAGAGCTTAAAAAAAGTGATTCCTCTACTGTTTTTGACTTACAAAATCTAAAGAGTGTAGCTCCTAATTCTTCTTCAAAAATTGAATCTACTGAGTCAAAAGTAACTCTTACCGATGAAATAAAAAAGGAGATCATACAAGAGTTAAATCGATCTATAATAGATTCTGGTGTGGCTATTGGTGCTTTGCTTTTAAGTTTAGGTTCAGCTGTAATAGGATTTTCCCCTTTAGGTAGTGCAGGAGTTCTTACCTCTGCTATAATTGGTTTATTTGCAAAGGCTGTTACCACTACAACTGATGGGATAAGTACGGTAGAATCTTTAAAAAAGGCAAAAGAAATAAGCGAAAAGGATTTTATAATAAAAGTTATTACTATTGTTCTATCTATTGTAAGTTTAGTTTTAGGTCTTATTTTTGCAAGCTCTCTAGCTATTGCTATTCCAACTGCAATTTTAAGTTTATTAGCAGTTAGTTTTTCTATTGCTGCGCTTGCTCATTCAAAATTGATTAAATCTAATGATAGTTCAAAAGACAAAGAGGCGCTTTTAAAAGCAGAGCAGGACATTGGAAAAAAGCTTCAAGAGCAAGTTGCTATTAAAAAATTAGCAGAAGATTTGCACAAACAAACAGTTGCTAAATTTATGGGACATGTTGATTCCACAGTAAAAAGCAAAGAGTGTTTTAACGAAAACTATCTGACAAACTTAAAGCTTATTCAGGCAAGTGGTGTTTTTGGAAAAGATCAAGCATTTCGCTGGAACTCAAATAAGGCGATGGTAAAATACCCTGAAACAGAAGCCCTTTTTTTGGAAAGGGTAAAAAACGGTAAGGGGCAAAGTTTAGTTAGTTTTAATCTCAAAGAGGGTGAAAAAGTTGACTTAGACTTAATTGCCTCATTATCAAAAGTTTCCGATCTTAGAATAAATGGAACAGTATTTTCGAAAGCATTCCTAAATTATTAAGAAATAGTAAATTTAAATATAATTTTATGTTAATTTATGATATAATATTATTATAAAAAAAGAGGTTTTAATTATGAGCAACCCTACACCAATACAAAGCTTTGATCCTGGATTAGTTAGAAATCAACTTACCCCTACTACTGATGCACAAGTTGTAACTGATTTTGCAGATTTTGCTGGTTTAAATTCAGCAGGTGTTGCAAATCCTGGGGCAAATGTCACATCAATCTATACAGGTGGATCTGGAGCCTTTTTAGGAATACTTAGAATCTTTCAAGGTGCTAAAATGTCAAACAAAGACAAAGCGATGAAAGGGGTAGTTATTTTTACTGGCGCAGCTCAAACAGCAAGTGGTTTATTAAAAGTTGCTGCAAATGCTGTTTCTTTAGTGGGCGCAAAAGCTGTTTCAACTGCTGTAAAAGCAAATGCTGCAGCAGCTTCTTCTGGAATATTAGGGGTCCGCTCCGGGGTAAGTTCTTTATTTACAGCTCTTCTTTTAATCCCTGTTTGTAAGGCTATAGATTTTAGAAGAAAAATATTAGATACACTTAAAAATGACG
>JBIKKN010000009.1:0-11036 GCA_044360335.1 Chlamydiia bacterium
TAGGGCTTTATGCCTTTGAGTATAGCGCTCTTAATAAATTAAAGAATTTAGAGCCTTGCATTTTAGAAAAAGCAGAGGTCTTAGAGCAGCTTCGATGGCTTGAAAATGGTCTTTCAATTGAAGTTATGGAAACTTTATATGATACCAAAGGGATTGATACGGAAAAGGATTTATTTGAAGTAAATCAATATTTTAAATTAAAGGTTTAATCACCCCTTGAATCAATAAAGAGCTTAGTTTATACTATTTTTTCACGATAAAGAGGACTTTTTTTGTCTACACAGGAAATTTTAAAGGAAAAAGAAACCTATAAGTATGGGTTTTCTACCAATATTGAATCAGAAGTCTTTGAAAAAGGGCTAAATGAGGATATTATTCGAAGAATTTCGAAGAAAAAAGAGGAACCTGAATTTTTATTAAATTTCCGACTTAAAGCCTATAGTAAATTTTTGACAATGAAGCCGCCAGTTTGGTCAAATACTAACTTTCCTCCGATTGATTTTAATACAATTTCCTTTTTTTCTGAGCCAAAAAATAAAGCAAAGCTTTCAAGTCTAGATCAGGTAGACCCAGAGATTTTAAAAACTTTTGAAAAGCTTGGGATCCCACTTGAGGAGCAAAAGAGATTAACAAATGTAGCTGTAGATATTGTATTTGACTCAGTGTCCCTTGGTACCACTTTTCATAAAGTGCTAGAAGATGCAGGGGTTGTACTTTGTTCTATTTCAGAAGCTATAAAAAAATATCCAGAGATCATAGAAAAATATTTAGGATCTGTAGTTCCAATTGGCGATAATTACTATGCGTGTTTAAATTCCTGTGTGTTTTCTGATGGCTCTTTTGTGTATGTTCCAGAAGGGGTAAAAAGTCCTATTGAGCTATCTACTTATTTTAGGATAAATGAAAGGCAAACCGGTCAATTTGAAAGAACATTAATCATTGCAGAAAAAGGATCTTACGTAAGTTATTTAGAAGGGTGTACGGCTCCTTCCTATGATGAAAATCAGCTCCATGCAGCAGTAGTTGAACTTATTTGTGAAGATCATGCAGAAATTAAGTATTCCACAGTTCAAAATTGGTATAGTGGAGATCCAAAAACAGGCAAAGGGGGCATATATAATTTTGTCACAAAAAGAGGTAGATGCAAAGGCTATAAATCTAAAATTTCTTGGGCGCAGGTGGAAGCTGGAGCTGCAATTACTTGGAAATATCCAGGGTGTATATTAGAAGGAGATGAATCAAGTGGCGAATTTTATTCTGTAGCATTAACAAATGGATATATGCAGGCAGATACTGGAACAAAGATGATTCATAAAGGGAAAAATACCTCGTCAACTATTATTTCTAAAGGGATTTCAGCAGATTTTTCCCATAATACTTACCGCGGTCTTGTGCATGTTTCCTCCAAAGCAAAAAATGCAAGAAATTACACCCAATGTGATTCTATGCTAGTTGGAAATAGCTGTAGTGCAAATACTTTCCCTTATATAGAGGTTCATAATAACTTATCGAGTATCGAACATGAAGCATCCACATCAAAAATGAGTGAGGATCAGCTGTTTTATTTAGAATCTAGGGGTATTTCAAGGGAAAATGCCATAAATATGGTAGTAAATGGATTTTGTAAAAGTGTGCTTGCAAAGCTTCCTTTAGAATTTGCTCTAGAAGCTGAAAAATTGATCGCATTAAAATTAGAACACTCTGTAGGTTAAAAAATTATGTTAGAGCTAAAAGATATTGTAGTAGAGATGGAAGGGAAAAAAATTTTAAATGGCCTTTGTCTTAAAGTAGAAAAGGGGAAAGTTTATGCTATAATGGGTCCTAATGGTGCTGGAAAATCTACCCTTTGTAATGTGGTATCGGCTCACCCTTGCTATCAAGTTTCTGGACAAATTAATTATTTAGGGGAAGATATTTCTACCCTTGAGCCAGAGGAGAGGGCAAAAAAGGGGATCTTTGTAAGTTTTCAGTATCCAATTGAGATTCCGGGTCTTATTTTTATAGATTTTTTATATGCAGCTTTTTCTTCCCTTTATGGGGAAGTGGATAAACAGGAATTTAGAAAAAAAGTAGAAGCAATTGCAAAGGATATGAGCGTTAACTTATCTTTTCTTGATAGGGGATTAAATAGTGGATGCTCAGGTGGGGAAAAGAAGAAAAATGAAATTTTACAAATGAAAGTTTTAAATCCAAATCTTGTGATTTTAGATGAAACAGATTCAGGGCTTGATATTGATGCATTAAAAGTTGTTGCAGATGGAGTTAACTCTTTTATGAATAAAGATAAGTGTATAGTTATTATTACTCACTACCAAAGGCTTTTAGATTATATAAAGCCAGATGTTGTTTTTGTGATGAAAGAAGGAAAAATTGTAAAAACCGGAGATAAAAATTTAGCAAAAGATTTAGAAAAAGAGGGATATAGTTTATGTTCTTAAATCTTTTACAAAAAAAACAAATAAAAGATTCTTTATTTTTTCCACATCAAACTTTAGCACAAAAAAAAGCTTTTGCCCTTAATTTTCCAACAAATAAAACAGAAAGTTTTAGCTATTTAAATTTAAAAAATTTACAGCAGCAGCACTTTGATTTTCATTCTTCAAGCTACTTTATTTCCTCTGATTGTAAAAGTATAGAAATTTTAACCCTTGCTAAAGCTTTAGAAAAATATGGACTCCTTATTAGCAATCGTATGGAGAAAGTACAAAAAGAAAATAAAAGCTTTTTTTCTTTAGTAAATCAAGGTTGGACAGAAGATGTTTATTGTATTTTTGTAAATTCTTCGGTAGAGGAAGTGATTACAATCCAAGAGGAGTTTTTAGCAGATCAAAAACTAATTTTTCCGCAGCTACAGTTTTTTATTGGTAAAGGGGTAAAAGCAACCTTTCACCATAAAATCAAAGTGAGTGGAAAAGATAATTTTATCAATAGATCTCTTTATATTTCTTTAGAAAAAGGTGCAGAAATTTTAAGTTTTGAAACCCCATCTTTAGAAAGGGAAAACACTGTTTTTTCTCATACTGAGGCCTATCTTAAAAGGGATAGTATTTATACCCATAAGAGTGCAGTAGGTGGATGTAAACTTTTTAGAAATGAGATAAAAACATATTTATTGGAAGAAAATGCTACAGCAAATTTAGAAGGTTTTTGGAATGGATCAAAAGATGATAGCTTGCACTACCATGTTCACTGTAGCCACCTTGCAGAGCATACAAATTCAAAACAGCACTATCAAGGAGTTTTAGAAGAAAGCAGCAGGGCAAGTTTTGAAGGGCAAATTTATGTGGATAAAATCGCACAAAAAACCGATAGTTATCAACTTTCTAAACATTTATTAATAGGGGATGAGGCAAGAGGATTTTCTAAGCCAAATTTGGAAGTTTTTGCCGACGATGTAATAGCATCTCATGGGGCGACAATTTCGACATTAAATGAGGAAGAACTATATTTTTTAACTTCTAGAGGGATAGATAAAGCTAAAGCTGAAGGGCTTTTAAAACAAGGATTTTTAACTTTTTTTCTAGATACTATAAAGGATCAGAGTGTACTTGAAAGTTTTAAGGAGCTAATTTAAAATATGAAAGAATTTTTTCCTATTTTTAATAAAAAAAAAGGGGATAAAGAGCTGATATTTTTAGATTCAGCAGCATCCTCCCATAAGCCTTTATCTGTAATTGAGTCAATTTCCAATTTTTACTCAAACCAGTATGCAACAGTTCATCGATCCGTTTATCCTTTAGCTTTAGATGCATCATACTCTTTAGAAAATGTACGTTCATTAGTAGCTTTATTTATTTCAGCTAAAAAGCAGGAGATTATTTTTACCCATTCGGCTACTGAAAGTATTAATTTACTTGCCTATACTTTTGGGGAGCAAAATATTAACGCAGGGGATGAAATTTTAGTAAGTATTGGGGAGCATCATTCCAATTTCCTCCCTTGGCAGATGTTATGTAAAAGCAAAGGGGCAAAATTTGTAACTTTTGATATCTGCAAAGATGGCACTATTAATATGCAGGATTATAAAAATAAACTTTCTAAAAAAACTAAAATTGTTGCAGTAGCGCACATTTCTAATGTTTTAGGTATAAAAAATCCTATCAAACAAATGGCCGAACTTGCCCATGAAAATGGCGCAAAAATTGTTGTAGATGGTTGTCAAATAATAGCTCATGAAAAAATAGATGTAAAAAATTTGGATGTAGATTTTTATGTATTTTCTTCCCATAAAATGTATGGACCAACTGGTGTTGGCATTTTATATGGTAAGGAGGAGCTATTAAATGCAATGGATCCATTTCATCTTGGTGGGGGGATGGTAGAAAATGGCGGTGATGATTTTATTTTTAGAGCTAGCCCACATAAATTTGAAGCAGGAACCCCAATGATTGCATCTATCATAGGACTTGGGGAAGCAATAAATTTTATTAACATGCAAGATATGGAAACTATTAGTACAGAGCAAAAAGCTTTATCTAATAATTTTTTTGATGCCATCAAAGAAAAAGTAGAGTTTATCACCCCACTTTGTAGGGGTTCATCTATTTTAACTTTTATGCCAAAAAATCACCATCCTATGGATTTTGCTATGCTTTTATCCTTTGAAAATATTTCAGCCCGTGCAGGAAATATGTGCGCACGGCCACTTTTTCAATACTTAGGAATAGATGGGGCTGTTCGTGTAAGTTTTGGAATGTATAATGATGAAAAAGATTTGCAAGGATTTTTAAAAGTTTTAAAATAAGAGCTTTAAAAGTTTAACATAAAAAATAGTAAGATAGCTTTATGGAAAGTATTTTTATTATTACCCTTTTATGCTTAAGTTCAGTATTTAGTACCTATTTTTGTGTAAGGTGAGTTTTAAACTCACCTTACACAAAAATAAAAATATTTGGGCTGTAGCGAAAATTCTCGCGGTTAAACCCTTATAAAATAGCAATATCAACTAGATATGGCTATTTTATAAGGGTTTAACCCCGAGGTTTTGGCCCTGCCAAAATCTTCTTATTTTTGCGTAAGGTGAGTTTTAAATTGTATAACCAACTTTTATGTATAGGGAGCTTAAAGATATCGAACCTGCAGTTCCTGAGCTTATAGCTTGAATTTGATCAATATTTGCTAAAGTTTTTGATCCACTACCAAAAGCTAAAAGAAAAGAGCTTGGTTTTTCTTTTGTTGGAGTGGTTTGATATACTAAAGCTACATCAGATAAATGGGAGGATATAAATCCACTTTTTGGTAGAGAGCTTTTATGATCTTCTATGTTTTGTCCCAAAGAGGGGATTTCAATAGATTGAAACGCTCCTTCAAACAAAGTATAAGCTCCGCCAAGTCCAAAAGTTAGATGGAGGTCAAAAGATGCATTTTGAAAATTATATAAACGCCTTTTTATCTCAAATTTTGAAATCGACCCAATGCCTGCAGAATATTGTATACCTAAATACCCATAGGTAGAGGATGTATTATCTACCCCAGTTTTTGAATGAGCAAGATTTATGAAAATTGCTTCAAATCCAGAAGTAAATGAATAAGAAGAGTTAAATAGTTGCAAGGAAAATGTTCCCCCTTCTAGTCCAAAAACAAATTGCTCATAGCCAAAAGTTGTTTGTGCTGATCCAAAAGGTGTATTATTAAAATCTGATGCATTTATACCATTTAAAAAAATACTAGAATTTTCCTCCCTTTTATAGGAGTTTTGAGAATTTTTTAGGAAAAAGTAGTCTAAAAATATTCCATATTTTTTTGATGAGGAACTATCGGAGTTTACATATTCTATTTTAAATCCACTGCAAAAACGCTCTGGGTAAAAAATAGGACAACCTTTTTCTGCTTTATCTGTTGAAGGTAAAAATCCTGTATGACCTGCTATAATATTAAGCTTAGGCTGAATAATTTGAAAATTTACTTTTAAAGAACTTGAGGTGGAATTATTTGATAAGGAAGAGATGTTTTCATCAAATATTTCTATCCCTTCTTTTATATCTTTGCCAAGATTTTTATCTCTAACAAGACTTGCAGAAAATAAGGATGTTAATCCAAAAACAAATAGGGGAAAGGTAAATTTCATAATTTTGTGATAAAAAAATCTCTACAATTTCTTGTAGAGATTTTTTCTTTAAAGGTTATCTATCATTTTAGATAGTAATTGTTAATCTAACATTTGCTTGAAAGTAGTTAATATCTGCTGGTAAACCTACTGCAAGAGATTGAATCATATCTTTATTAAATAAATTTTCAAAACCTAATCCAACACTTAGACGGAAAGCTGTATCTTGAGATGTTTGAGGTTTAGAAACATAAATAAGAGATAATTCTTGACCGCTATATCCTGAAGGGGAAATAGGGGTAAGTTTTGAATTTTGTGTAACTGTTCTTACATAACTTGTAGTTTCTGTGTAGTTATTATAAAAGCCGTAGTTAAATTGCGCCCCAGCGCTATAATGTAAGTCTGCGCCAATTGCAACCGATGCTTTATCATTGTCATAAACTAAAACACTAGAACATATTGCTCCATAAAGCTCAGCAGCAGTAGATTCTTGATTACCTAAATAACCTGCATAAGAACTATCGGAAGCTACAGTTCCCCTTACACTATAATTATTTTGAATATATTGTACCCTTAACCCAACTTGAGATGTGATTGCTAAAGATTTATTTTTTAAAGCAAAAGCTCTCACACATGCAATACCGTTGATATTTTTGAATAAATTTGTTAAATTTGCTGCAGAAAATTCTGTGGTATCAGCTGTTTCAGAACCTGTTCCTGCTATGTGAATATTTGATCCTATTGGAGCTGTGGTTGTTTTTGTAGAACTTGGGCTATTGCTATATTTTGCATTAAATATAACAGATAACTCTGAGTCACTATCGCTAATTACCATATAACCTGACACCCCTGGTACTATATTTGTATCAAAAGTTAAAGCAGACCCTTGTGATAAAGTACTTGTTGGCGATGTATCAAATGCTGTATGCCCTGGAGTAAAACCTTGTGCTGGCACGACCATTTGTGCCTCCACAATAAAAGAGTAGGATAAGTTGTCTGTTGCTTTGATATTTATAAAGTCAGAAATACTGTTTAATTTTGGCTCTATAGTTTCTACTTTTTGCTTGAACATGTTTTTAACAGTATCTGCAGCAATTAAATTACTGCAAGCAAAGATAGCCGCAAAAGTCGTTAGATATATATTTATTCTCATCTTTTCTCCAAGTGGTATAATTTAATATTTATATTCAGTTTTATACCTTTTAGAATAATTTAGTCAATATACTTCTTGTTTTATTTAAAAAACGATACCAACATTAACAGTCAACCCTTGCATAGAATAGGGATTATTAGAGATAAGGCCAGTGTAAGGTTGAATAAAACCATTATGAGAAAACCAGGTTTGAGCTTCCCACGCTACAGAAAGTAAATAGGCAACGTTTTTTTTCGAATAATTTAATTTAAAACCTATAGATCCTTCCACCATTGGCTCAGTATCCCATCTGTGATCTTCCATATTATAAAAATTGCTCCTTATATGTGGAGCGTTTAATTCAGATATATATTCAACTTCATACACATCATGTTTTGCTAAATTTACACTTGCCCCCCCTTTAAAAAATAGGGAGAAGTGATTTAAAACTCGATAGGTTGTTTCAAAATTTGCATAAGGGCCAACGCACCACCAATATTGCTTTGCATCTAAAGCTATAAAATCTACAGTATTGGTGCGAAATAGCGCTCTTTCTGCTAAAATATAAAAATTTTGCTCTTCCCAAGCTCCTATTAGGCCGATAGAATTTGAAAAGATAAAGGACTGCTTTAGCCAAAGATCTCTATATATCACACCATCAATACGGTTAAACTGGTTGTTAAAATAGCTAGAAACATCATAAAAATCAGAAATTTCAAAATTTTTCGGGAACCAAGGGGAAAAATATATATATTCAATATTGAAATTTCTATTATTTGGAGGATTTTGACTGTTAAACCACGTATATTGGATGTTAGCTTTCCAATCATCAAAATGTAGATATTTTTCTGCCTCTATTTTAAACCCACTTTTTGGGAAGGTCTTGGGCGCAAATTTATTTACAAATACAATATGGGTAATTTCAAAGGGGGGGAGATTAGAATTTACAATATTCATACCCCCTTGATAGGGTACCCAAAGAGTGTATGCTAAAGAGAAGAAAAAATTGCTATCTTTGCTACCTAAATAATAAGTTTTAGGAATTGCAAGGCCATCTTTAATATCTACCTTTCCATACTCTTTGGCCTTTTGACTAGGAGAAAAGTTTTGAGCTACTTCTAATTTACTAGGATGTAAAAAACTTAAGTAGAGAAAAGTAATAGAGCAAAATATAAATTTCATCAATAGTTAAACTTTCCCCTTTCTTTAGCAGAAAAGAAAGTATAAATCTACCTTACATATGTGTCAATAATTACCAAAATTAAAGGGAGTTAAAATTCCAACCTTAAAGTAGCAGTTAACCCTTGCATAGAGTAGTTACCAAATGCTGCTTGAGTTACTGGTAAAATAATAAAGCCGTTATGGTTAAACCAAAGCTGCAAATCCCAGCCAACTTCAAGCTCTAACCCCCAGTCAACACCAAAACTATTTAGTCTTATCCCAATTAATGCTTCAGCCATAGGCTCAACATCCCAAATTTTTATGGAGGTGTTGAGATCTAAAATTCCATCATTTGTTTTATATTGAGAAGTTTTATGCTTGCAAATATTTAAAGCTCCCCCTCCTTTTAAAAAAATGCCAAAATAATCTACAAAATAGTAGGTGGAATCTATCCCTAGATAAGGACCTAATCCCCACCAATTTTGAGTTTGATTGTATATAGAAAAATCTGTAGCATCTATTTGCTGATTAAATATTTGCTTTTCCCACGCACCAATTAAACCAATCCATGGGGCAAAAGTAAAATAATTGCCAGCATAAAATGTTCTATCTAAAGTTAGATTTATTTGGTTAAAGGTATTAGAAAAATTATAGGCAAATTCATTTACTGCACCTAGGTCGATTGCCCAAATAGCAAGATAGTCTACTTGAGAGTTTAACCCTACATTAGTTGTATGTGGATGATTGTAAAACCAGCAATATTCAGCCTCCACCTTCCATCCATCATGAAAAGTGTTTACCCCAAGGGCTACTTTAAACCCACTTTTATAGTTAGTATTTGGATATACCCAATTTGCTGGAGCTAAACCCTCCTCTGTATAAGTATAAAGTAACCCCATCCCCCCCTGATAAGGGCGCCAAAGAGTGTACGAGCCACTAACAAAAAACATTATCGCATCTTCATGGCACATAAGCTTTGGCGGTGGAACCGCAAAATGGCTGCTATCATGGCCATAATATACATCAACATCAGCATCTTCAAAGGAAATATTTGCAAAAAGTAAACAGCTGCTACTAAAAAAAATGGATAGAAAAAAAAGCTTTTCCAAAAGTTTAGTATATTTTTCCATAAAGTATTTGTGCAATGGCCCTATTTAATTTTTGTTTAAAGAATATAACCATTTATAGCAAGAGGTGAAATAATAGATCTTTTCAGAAACTCTATTTGCTGCTTAAAACAGCTATTTTTGGTACCTTTACTATCTATTTTTTTGAGCAAAGCAAGTTTTCGAAAAGGTCTAATAAAAAAAAGCTAGAGATTTCTCACTAGCTTTTTTTTCTATCACACCTAAGGATGCTTTTAGAAGTTCACTCTTAGTCCAAGAGTTAAACCTTGCATAGAATAGTTTTGTAATATATCGGATGGAAATATCTGAAGTCCACTGTGTTGGAAGTATGTTTGTAGCTCCCATGCTAATTGTAAACGCAAAGCGCACTCATTTGGCCAGTTCATATCCCAACGAAGTCCTAAAGCAGATTCAATCATTGGTTCTACGCTATTAAAGTTTTGCTTGTTGTTGTACTCATAAGTAGTAATTGTTGAAGAAGTACTGCTTGACCAAGCATAGCTTTTCGCTGATGCATTATGATTTGAAAGAAGCATAGACACCCCAGAGGATAAAAATAGTGCCCAATCATTAGTAAAATAGAAGGAAGATTCAAGACCACCATAAGGTCCAATTCCCCACCAAGATTGACTATTTCTATAAGATTGAGTATTTGCATCAAAAGCTATAGCTGCTTGATTTGATTGAACATCAGCATATAAATTCTGTGTATCCCAAGCACCAAGCAATCCGATAAATGGACGGAATGTTAAATAGTGACCTGCATGAAAAGCTCTGTCTAATGTTAGATCAATTCTATTGAACTGATTTTTAAATTTAGTTTGAAGTCCTAAAATACCATTAGCATCTTCAACAGTTTCAGCATCAATTAAATAAGTAACCCCTGCAGGTGATGTTAAATTTATTACTTTTGTTCCTGGGTTATTGTAGAACCATGTATATTCAGCACGAACTGCCCAACCATCATGGTCAACATTTGCCCCTAAATTTACTTTAAAACCACTTTGCGCATTAAATGCTGGACCATAAACAAGTCCTGTTGTTGTTCCATCGGATGAACCATTCGCATAAGCAATATTTGTTCCCCCTTGGAATGGTTGCCAAAAAGTATAAGCTGCACCAATAAAGAATGTGAATGCTTCATCTCCTGGAGGGTAAACAGCAGGAGGTACTGCATGTTGTGTTAATGATTTTTTCTCTGTTTCATCATATGCAAATACTTGACCTGTTGCCATTACAGCTACTAAGCTAAGTGATGCAATCATATTTTTTAGGTTTGATTTCATTCCCTTTTTTTCTCCCTTTAAAGTAGATTTTTTTGTTTTTTTTTAATAATGTATTTAACTTTTAAAATTTAAATCAAGATTATCTTTATATTTAAAAACTGTCAATCTTTTTTATCTAAAAAATCTTATCTTAAATTTTCATTTTTTCTAAATGCTTCTGCTAAGTTGCATTTAATAGGAATAAATAGGAATAAATAGGAATTTTTATTTTTGTAAAAATGGGATAAGCTTATTTATATTTTGCATCCAATCAATGGAAAAGTCACCAAGTTTTCTTGCTATTA
>JBIKKN010000010.1:0-10955 GCA_044360335.1 Chlamydiia bacterium
CACTTTTTAAAAATCCACTGCCAAAAACATAGCCAAGACCAATAGCCGTTTGCCCTGCTTTTTGATGGTATGTATTTGGATTTAACCTCTCATACTGATACTCTTTCACAAATGAGGTAAAAGTCGGTCGCATCTTTTCATGGGATACAATCCCCATAAAAATAGAAAGTACAATACCAAGTATAATAATCCCCAAAATACATAATACTTTTAAAATACGACCATCTATACCACCAATATAAAACATAGATAAAGCAATAGGACATAAGACAAGAGCTGTTCCAAGATCTGGCTGCTTTAAAATTAAAACAAAAGGAATAAAAACTATCAAAGAGCTTTTCAAAAATACAGAAAAACTCTTTACCCTTTCCATATTTCTTTCTAAATACCAACTAAGAGTTAAAACTACCACAAGCTTTGCAATTTCCGATGGCTGCAGATCAAAAGGTAAAAATGAGACCCTATACCACCTACGAACATTGTGAATAGGAGCTACAAAATAAAGCCCAAGTAAAAGCAGCAGCGTTACCACATAAAAAAACCAGGTATATTCTCGAAGTTTTCTATAGTCAAAACAAGCAAGAAAAAAGAAAATAAGGAGACCTAAACCAAATGCCCTCATTTGATTTTTACAAAGTTTTGTAAATACCACCCCTTCTGCCCCATCTGGCTGAGAGGTTGCAAGTATCACTAAGAGACTTGCCCCCATTAGTAAAAAAACTACAAGTAGCAGGCGAAGGTCAATCTTACGTAAATATTTTGGTTCCCACATATTTTTTTATGATATACGATATTACCTCATATGAAAAGAATACATTTTAAAAATATCCATTCTACCCACCTTTATGCCAAAGAAAACCTACATAATTTTAAAAATTATTCAGAGGTTATTATCACTGCAGACTACCAAACAGGGGGAATTGGTAGACGAATGGATAAATGGATATCCCCGGCAAATCATTCCCTCCTTACCACATATATTTATAATGCCCCTCCCCTTTATTTTTGCCCCCATTTATCAAAAATTGCCTCTTTATCCTTAAAACAAGCTTTAGACCCCCTGCGCCTTCCCATTACTTTTAAAGAACCCAACGATCTACTCATTAATCAAAAAAAATTCTGCGGCATTTTATCTGAAATTTGTGGGGATAAAATGCTTACAAGCATTGGGCTTAACATCTTTCAAACACAAAAAGATCTAAAAGATATAGATCAAAAAGCAACTTCCCTTTTTCTAGAAACTGGAAAAAAGCACTCTAAAGAAAAAATTTTATTAGAATTTTTGTTCTACTTTAAAAAAGATATCAGCTTAAAAATGGGAGCACTTCAATCTCCGGATGGATTTTAGCTTTTAAAATGGATGCAATTGCACTTAAAGTTGTAGATCCAGCTGCATGACAGGAGGTGCAATTTCCTTCGTATTCAATAAGCACTACGTGATTTTTTGTGATATCTTTTATTTTTACATTCCCATCGTCTAAAGCGATATAAGGTCTTATATCTTTTTCCATTACCTCTTCAATACAAGAGATTTTTACTTCTTTTGAAAAGTTAATAAATCCCTCCATAATATTAGCTTCCATGGAAAAATTGCTTAACCCTTGAGGGGTTGTATATTTTATCGGTATTATTTTTTCTATACACAAAGAAAATGAGTCAATTAGATGATTTACAAAGGGGCTTATGTAAGAAATATAGTCAGCAATATCTTTATCACTATAACTATCCACTATTTGATAAATTTCTATCTCTTCAAAAATATCGCTAGCTCTTATAAATCCAAGTTTGGCAGCTTTTTTTCCCTTTACTAAAGAGCAAAGTCCTTCAAGTAGTGCAATCATAAAACTTGGAGCAGAAACTAAGTAGAAAAAATCGGTAATATGCTCTTTTTCTTCACAGTATTTTAAATCCAACTGATAGCTATATTTGCAAGATTCATAAAAAAAAATTTCTCCAGCGCATTTTTTTGCATGCTTATGCTCTAAGATCAATTTTCTCATCTTACTGCTATATAAATCCCAAAATAAATAGTGATGCTCTTTTTTAGTCATTAGAAAATTCCTTAATCTCTTTTGCTCTATTAATAATAGTTTCCCACATTTGTAAAATTTGCACCTTTGAAATCGCTGTAGAAAAAACTAAACTTAATCTATTTTCAAAATAATCTACAAAAATGCCATCTTCCCTTAAAAAATATGCAAGAGTTTCTGCGTTTACTCCATCAAAACTAAAGCACCATCTATCAAACAAATACCCCCCCCCTTTATTTAAAAAGTGGCATTTTATATTTGATTCTAAAGCCCTATCCATCACTTCATTTTTAATTTCAGAGTACTCCATAGGAGCAATATCAATTACATTTAAGCAATCGTTTGCAAAACATGAGAGGGCAAAAAATTCTTTTAAACAAAAGTTTTCTCCCCATTTTGTTTTTTCCATCAAATCCGTTTTCTTAGCAGTAACTGCCGTTAAATTTCCGTGCGTAAAAGAAAGCATATCAACCTGCATATCCTGCTGCCGAAAAAAGACTTTACCGATAGTTTCTGTTGCATCTACGTATAAAAAAATCTCCTTTTCCTTGCAAAGATTTGCAATTTCAAAAACAGGATGAACAGCTCCAGTAAATTTTTCTGCCCAACAAAGGCAGAGACTAAGGGTTCTTGGCCCAATACTTTCCTGTAAAATTTCTTTTGTAATTTTACCATCTTTTGAAGTTTCTACTTCTTTAAAACTTAAACCTAAACGTCCTGCTGTTATTAATATATTCCTTATTTTCCCCTTTTCCCCTTTTGGAATAAGCACTTGATTTTTTCCTGTTCTTTGGGCAATTGGCATTAATATTTCATACACAAGCCTTAAAAGTAATTCCTCGTATGAGGAGAGAAAAAAAATTAATTCCCCTTTTTTTGCTCCAATTAATTCTATAATTGGTTCTAACCCTTTTAAGATTTTCTTGTTTGCTACCCCTCTTTCTGCAAGAAAAAATGCTTTTCCTAACTTTTCTCCCTCTAAGTATGCCTCTTTTTCTGCTGAAGAAATCATATTTTTGCCTCCTTAAAACTATTATTTATAAAGTTAAAAAGAAGGGGCTTGCCTGTTTGAATCTCATACTCTACAATCTTTTTATCTGATATATCTAATATCTGCTTTATAATCCCCCTGATCGAATTTCCATGTGCTACAACTAAAACAGTTTCCCCTTTAATAATTTTTGGTAGTATTTGCTGATTAAAAAATGGTAAAGTTCTATCCACAGTATCTTTTAAGCTTTCCCCATTTGGTGGGCTTAGGCTAAAGCTTCTTCTATATTCTTTAAAAAGCTCCTCCCCTACTTGCTTTTTAAACTCTTCTTTATCTTTGCCTTGAAGATCGCCGTAATACCTTTCATTTAAAGCATCAGAAATAACAACTTTTATCCCATTTAAGCTCCCTACTCCATTTTGGTACCATTTTTCATTTTCATGCTCAAAATATAAAGCTCTACTGTCTTGATTTTCAAGCATTAATAGCTGTAAAGTAAATTGTGCTCTGGATAGTTTTGATGTAAAAATTGCATCAAATTTAATTTTTGATAGAACCTTTCCAGCAGAGCAAGCCTCCTTAACTCCTTCATGGGATAAAGAAACATCCACCCATCCTGTAAAAATATTTTTTTTATTCCATACAGATTTTCCGTGTCTTAAAAGTATTAGTTTGCCCATCCCTCATATTCTCTTTTTATAAATTTACCCTTATGTTACCATATATCCTAAAAAATAGGGAATGATTCTTCTATGGCAAAAATTCGTTTAAATAAAATACTTGCAAGTGCAGGTATTTGTAGCAGAAGAGGGGCAGATCAGCTGATCGAAGAGGGAAAAGTTAAGTTAAATGGCTCTATTTGCATAAAACTTGGGGAGCTTGCTGACCCTTTAAAAGATTTTATTACTGTAAATGGTAAGCATATTTCTAAAAATCCTCCCAAAAAAATTACTTACCTTTTAAACAAGCCCGAAGGTTACATCTGCAGCTCAAAAAGTTACGGGGATGATAAGCTTACTATTGATCTAATTAAAGATAAAAAAGCACGTCTTTTTACCGTTGGCCGCCTTGATAAACTCACAAAAGGGCTAATTCTTGTTACCTCTGAAGGAGATTTTGCTCATAAAGTTATGCATCCATCTTCCAACATTGAAAGGCAATATACCATCCGATCAAAAGAAGAAATTACCCCTTCAATGATAGAAAAAATGAGAAAAGGCACTTATATTGAAGGGAAAAAAATAGTACCAGTAGCAGTTGCAAAAATCAAAGCAAAAGCTTTAAAAATCACTGTGATGGAGGGGAAAAACCATGAAGTGAGGATACTTGCAGATCGCTCAGGGATTACAATTTCTGAATTAAAAAGAGTTCGTCTTGGAAATTTAGAACTTGGATATCTTCCAGAAGGGGCTTATCGCATTCTCACTGAAAAGGAAAAAAAGGCTCTTTTTGAAAAAAAAGCTATCCATAAAAGAGAATCTCCTTCTACAATTTAGTTATGTATATTTTAAGCAAACTCTTTCCAAAAACTCCACTATCTTATTTACAACTTCACATGGAAAAAACTTGTGAGTGCCTTGTAAAACTTAAAGAGCTTTGTGAAGTAAGAGCTGAGTCTGCGCCTTCAAAAATAGAAGAGATTGCAAGTAAAATATCTGAACTTGAGCACGATGCAGATTCTATAAAAAATGATATAAGAACCTCTCTTCCTAGAACTTTTTTATTTTCCATGGATAGGATAAATTTTTTAGAAATTTTAACTTTGCAAGATAATTTAGCAGATGCTGCAGAAGATATTGCCGATATTTTGATTTTAAAAAATTTATCTCCTATTGTTTCATTAGAAGATAAAATACGCGACTATATTGATACAAATTTAGATGCCACTTGGATTTTAAAGGAGATGGTTTTTGATTTAGACACTTTAGTAGAGGCATCTTTTGGTGGACCTATTGCTATAAAAATGCACCGTCAAATTAAACAGATTGCTCAAAAAGAGCATGAGGCTGATTTGATTAAAAAAACTATTAAAAAAGAATTGTTTAAATTAAGTGATGAGATGAAGTTTTCTGATTTTATTTTGTGGTTAGATTTTATTGATGAGATAGGTCTAATTTCCCACAATGCAGAAAAAGAAGCATTACGAATTGGAATGTTGTTAAATACAAAGTGATTTTATGGAAATTGTATACATATCTTTTGCTCTTATTATTGGATTTTACATGCTTTGGAACATTGGGGCAAATGATGTAGCAAATGCTGTGGGAACATCGGTTGGCTCGGGGGCAATTACCTTAAAAAAAGCACTTATTATTGCTGCAACACTTGAATTTGCTGGGGCTTTTATCCTTGGGTCTAATGTTTCTGAGACGATTCAAAAAGGTATTATTGATCCCCTTATTTTCATAAATACCCCCAATATTTTTATAATAGGCATGCTCTCTTCCCTTTTGGCAACTTCCATTTGGCTACAAATTGCCACTTTTTTTAGATGGCCTGTTTCAACCACCCATGCAATTGTTGGAAGTGTTATTGGATTTGGAATTTTAGCAGGTGGTTTTCATGCTATCCAATGGGCAGAAGTTGGTAAAATTGCATTAAGCTGGATTATTTCTCCGACCCTTGCTGGAGTATTTTCGTTTTTATTTTTCTCTTTTATTCAAAGAAAAATTTTATTTTCCTTTAATCCCCTCCTATCTACTAAAAAAATTGCGCCATTATTTGTTTTTGTTTTGCTAATGGTATTTTTCTTATCCACTTTTCTTGGGGGAATAAAAAGTATAAATTTACACATAAATTATTACTTAGCTCTACTGATTTCACTAATAATAAGTGTAGCTGGCGCCTTTATTTGTGCAATAATTTCTAAAAATTACTCCAAAGAAGCAAAAATGAGCTATATTTTAGCTGCAAAACATGACAGACGACTTTACTCTTTACTCAAAGTGCAAAAGCATTTAATCAGAGCAAAACTTTCCACAAGAGATCAAAAATCAAAAGATAATGTAAATAATTTACTCATTCAAACAGAAGAAATGATCAAAGGGGCGCAAGATACAGCACCTTTTGAAACTGAACTTGAATCAGATTATAGGGGCACTGAATCAATCTTTGCTATGCTTCAGGTTTTAAGTGCTTGTTTTGTTGCTTTTGCCCATGGCTCAAATGCAATAGGACCTGTATCTGCTATTATTGAAGTTGCAAAAAATCCAATAAGTCTTGCTCAATCTACAACTATTTCTATACCCCTACTATTATTTGGAGGGGTAGGTATTGTAATAGGTCTTGCTACGTACGGGTTTAAAGTGATTGAAACAATTGGAAATAATATCACTCAGCTTACCCCTACAAGGGGTTTTGCCGCTGAATTTGCTGCAGCATCTACAATACTTGTAGCAAGTAAACTTGGAATGCCAATATCTACCACACATGCAATTGTTGGTGCGGTTCTTGGAGTAGGCCTTGCAAAAGGTTTATCTGCTTTAAATATTGGTCTTATAAGAAATATTTTTCTTTCTTGGGTTATAACCCTACCCTCTGCTGCGATTTTTACAGTTATCATTTACTTTATTTTTTCTCTTTTTCTTGTTTGACACCAATAGCTATCCTATGTTAATTTTTTTTTATGATAAGAAAGCTTTTTCTTTTTATTTTGTTACCCTTTCTTTTAGCTTTTGCTTCTTGTTCAAAAATTATCCCTAATAAAAAAATAAAAATTGGATTAGATCCAACTTTTTTTTCAAGCCCAGTTGGCAACAAAGGGGCACTTGTATATGCTTTTACTATTGATCTACTTAGCGAAGTTTTTAAAAATACAAATTTTGATGTGTTTTATCAAGAGCTTAACTTCGATAACACCATAGATAGCTTAAAAGAAAATCAATCCGACCTTATTATTTCCCCACTTGCCATTAGATATGAGACTTTACAGCTTTACCATTTTTCCAATTCTTTCCTCTCTTTTGCAGATATTTTTATTTCAAGAAAAGAAGAAAAGGAAGACTTTAGCTTTTATAAAGGTAAAATTATCGCAATCCCTGAAAATCCAGAAATTTTAAGTTTATTTGCAAATTACCCTGAGATAACCCTTGCATATTATAGTTTTATCCCAAGTGTACTAGAAATGATTGCAAACTATACTGTTGATGGGGCTATTGTCCCTTCTATTTTATTATCCTCTCACCTTTCTTCAGAATATAGAAGGCTTTTAAATATTGGATCGAAAAATTTAACAGACAGAGGGCTAAGGCTTTTGCTCCTAAAAAATAAAAACAAAGGGGTTATTAATATTTTTAACAAAAGGCTTGCCCACTTAATAGAAGATGGAACGTACCAAAAATTACTTAATAAATGGACATTGTCGCTCTAATTAGCAATATTGCATCTATCACTTTCATTAAATTCGGCCTTAATCTGCCCTAATATCGATTTATCCAAAGGAATTGGAGAAATATTCCAAATTTTTTCTGCATAATTTTTCACCGACACATCTGAGGAAAATGAGCCCATACAAGAAATATTATAAAGAGCCATTTTAGCCCACTTTTCCTTATTTTCAAAAAGCAAAGCTACTTTTTCTTGAGCTTTAATATAAGAGGGCAAATCTCCAACAACTAAATATCGATCCCTATCCCCCCCTTCCATTAAACTTCCATAAATACTTTTTAACACCTGATTTTCTGCTTCATTTTCTACCAAGATTCCATTTCTTAAACATTCCATCGCTTCTTTTATCTCTGGATTATCATTTAATATTTGATCTGGGTTATGACTTCTTTCTCCTTTAATTTTATTTACCTGCTCAGAAGAATATCCAAATAAAAATGGCCAATTATCATTTCCTACAGCCTCTCTCATTTCCACATTCGCCCCATCATCTGTTCCAATTGTTAAAGCTCCATTAATCGATAATTTCATATTGCTTGTTCCAGATGCCTCCATTGAAGCGGTAGAAATTTGCTGAGATAAGTCTGCTGCTGGGATAATTACTTCTGCTTTTGCAACATTATAATTTTCCACATACACTATCCTTAAAAATTTTGAAACTTCAGGATCAGCATGAATTTTTCTCCCTAATATATAAATAAAACGGATAATATTTTTTGCCATTTCATACCCTGGAGCGGCTTTCCCACCAAAAATAACCATCCTTTTTATTTTTGCTGAAGATGGATCTTTTTTAATTCTATTATATAAAACAACAAGGTGCAAAGCATTCATAAGCTGTCTTTTATACTCATGAATACGTTTTATTTGCACATCAAAAAGGGCATCTCCATCAAAAAAAAGCTCGTTTGCAATTTGCTGCTCGGATAACCCTTTTTCTAGTTTATACTCTATAAGAGTTTCAATCAGCCGTTTGTTATTTTCTTTTTTTATCTCTAAAAATCTTTTCCATACCCCTTCTTTTTCAATATGCTCCTTTAATTTACTAAGATTGGAAAGATCTTTAACCCAACCATCCCCTATAAGATCTATTAGCATTTGACTTAACCCTGGATTGCATTTATATAGCCACCTTCTTTGTGTTACTCCATTGGTAATATTTATAAATTTATTTGGGCTCATATCAGCAAAATCTTTAAATAATTTCTCTTTGATAATAGTTGTATGAAGAAAAGCAACTCCATTTACTTTATGCGAGCCTACAATTGCTAAATGGGCCATTTTAATTCTTCCATTTTCAATAATAGACATACGACGAATTTTATCCTCATCACCTGGATACTTTTCCCTTAAATTATTACAAAACATATAATTTAAAAGCTCAATAATATGAAATTGTGCAGGTAAAATTTGTTGAATATGATAGCTATCCCACTCTTCTAATGACTCTCGAAGCACTGTGTGGTTTGTATAGCTACAAACTTCAGTAACTGTTTCATAAGCTTTAGTAAAAGTAAAATCATAATCTTTTGTTAAAACTCTGATAAGTTCTGCAATTACTAAAGCTGGATGGGTGTCATTTATCTGTATACGAACTTTATCGGCAAATTCCTCCATATTTCCATAAGTATCCATATGCTGGCGAATAATATCTTGCAAAGAAGAGGAAACTAATAAAAACTCTTGCTTTATCCTCATAATAAATCCAAGCATATTTTTATCATTTGGATAAAGTACATCTGTTAAAGAGGTATTTATAACAGCATCGGCAATATCCCCTTCATTAAATCTTGTGATTGCAAAGTTTTTTGGAGATTCCTTTGTTGTCCAAAGGCGCAAAGTTAACGCTGAATAATCCTGATTTCCTGCATAACCAACAATTGGAATATCATAAGGAATGGCCCTTACCTCTTCATGGTTTGCACTAGAAAAAACCTTTTCATCCTGTTTATTCTTCTTTTCAATAAGTGTTCCATTAAAAGGAACACTTACTGCAAACCCATCTCTTCTAATTTCCCAAGGATAATCATTAAGGAGCCAATTATCACTTCTTTCAATTTGCACACCTGACCAAAGCCCCTGCTCAAAAATTCCATATTGATAACGAAGTCCATAGCCCATTACAGGATAATGATGGGTTGCCAAAGAATCTAAAAAACAGGCTGCAAGCCTCCCTAAACCTCCATTTCCAAGTCCAGGTTCCGGCTCCATAACAAGCACATCATGAAAATCTTTACCAAGAGCGGTTAAAATTTTCTTCACCAAGTCCACGTTTGAAATATTTATAATATTATTTAAAGAAATTCTCCCGGGCAGCCACTCTAAGGATATATAATAGACTTTTCTAACTTTATTATGGGTGTGGGTATGGGAAGTTGCAGCCCAATTAACCATTATCTGCTCTCGAAGTACATAAGCTAAAGCTCTATAGATTTCTCCATCTGTAGCATCAGAAAATCTCTTACCAATCATGGTAATTACATAATGCTTAACTTGTTGTACCATTTTCTTTGTTTCTAGATCGATATTTAATTCTGCCACAAATAACCTCTTTAAGGATGAACTATACTAATATTATTCCTATAACAAAAAAGGATGAATATAGTCATTAGACTTCTTTCCTTTTAAACATTTTTTTTGTAAAATATTTGGTAAAAAGGGGCGCTTAATTATGAATTCAACTTCTATTAACTGGGAAACTGAAGAATTATCTATAACGGCCTTGGTCTCTATGGAAATTGAAGAAGCAGGAGGTTCAAGTCTAAGAACTTTTAGTTTAAAAAAATTGGATAAAATCCATGCTAAAAAAAACAAAAAGCTTTCTGAATTATTTTATAAAATATTTAATAGCGCTGTAAATCAATGCTTTAAAATCCAATATCTGAAAAATGCAATAATATTGCATAGCAAGCCCAATCAAGCTCCCCCCTTTATTCGATCCTATGATATAGAAGAAATTATAAATCCAGATAATAGGAAAACTATTATTCACCTTATTTTAAAAAAATATCTTGAGTATAATTTTTATCATTTTACAGGAGAAAGCCTCTTTCAATATTTTGAAAAAATTATTGAATATCGAAGAAGTCACTCTGCTTTTAAGTATTATCAACGTTAAAATTTTATCTCTTGCACCTTTTACCAGAATTTTTAATGTTGGAAGAAAAGGGGAATTTAATGGCAAAGCTTATCCCACATACTGGGCTTTTTATGGAACTTGAAGACTCTATACTTGCGGTTTTAGATGTTTTAGAACCTTTATATGGTTACCTTTATAGTTTAAATACCCTATCAAGGGGACAAGTAGTGCAGCCATCTGGATTTTTCTTTCTTTTGGCAAATAACTGGAGCAAATCCTCTGCTTTAGATGTGGTTATTGATCTCTATAAAAGTGTAACTCTTTTATTATTAGTATTTTCTGAAATTGAAAAGAAAATGGAGGATTTTTCCAATAGATCAAGTCTTTACTCATTGCTTTCTACTTCAAAGGCCTTAAAAAGTAAAATCCCTAACGTATCGTCTACCATCTTAAAGATTAAGGATAAACA
>JBIKKN010000153.1:0-2947 GCA_044360335.1 Chlamydiia bacterium
GGCATCCCTTGGCTTGTATTTTGCAATTGCATTAAAATCCCCGGTATCTGCTACTACAACTGTATGTTCTTTAAGGTTTTCTAATTTATTTTTCATATTGCTTCCTTTTTTAGAGATATGGTTGTTTAAACGTTTTTACCATCTATTGTTTTTACAAGAGCCATACCTGCTGTAAAAATAGCAATATTAAAAAGTAACAAACCAACACGCCCATATTTGGAAGATTTGTTATTTTGCTTTTTTCTATCTGTTAGATCAATAAGTGCTGGAATAGGCTCTGGAGAAACTTCATCCTCTAGAGTTTCACTATTTTTTTCTTTAGATTCTTGATATTGCTGATACTCTTTATACTCATTATAAAACCTTTCTGCATCGGAATTTGCAAACAAAGAAGAAGAGGAAAAAGTAATTAATATCGTAATATTTACTAAAAATTTAAAGGTATTCATAAGGTAAACTATAATGCAATTAGATGATCTTTGACAACAAATTTTTTTTAATATATAGAAAGACTTAAAATAGGCCTTTTATGAAACGATCATTTTGTATTTTTTTATCCATTTTATTGCTCTTAAATATTCCAACAACATATGCACGAGAAAGCATGCTAAAAGAACCCATTTATGAAGAAAAATATTCTTGGGATATAAACGATAAAAGTCAAAAAAAACAAGCAGTAGGAATGACAGTAACAGGGATTGTACTATTTTTCCTAATAGGGATAATTTCTGGAGCTATAGAAACTTCTACCGATGGTGGGGCGTATGTAGAGCCGCTGACCGACACGATAAACGACAACACAATCATAAGCGGCTAAAAACTTTTGCCTACTAAAAGTGTAGCAAGTCAAAGCACCCTTTTTTAAGAGATTTTTCTAAAAAAAAGGGGTGAACATGTGCGGTATAGGCTTCTTATAATTTATAAAAACCGAATACATTTTCAATTAATAATTAATCTTTAATTAATTTGGATATTTTTCTATTTTAATCGTAAATTTTACCAAAGGAGTTCTATTATGGAAGGTTTAAATTCTTTAAATTCACTTGTTTGTGGAGGAGGAGGTGGCGGGGCGGCACCAGCAAAAGTAGAGGAAAAAGACCCTCAATGGAAGGTAGCAGCTGCTGTTTTACATGGGTGGCTAGGGAAGAAAGGATTAGATTTAGCTACAGAGCAGCTTTGGGAGGCTCTTTTTCCTAAATCTTTAGAGGGGCGAGTTCAACCTCCTTTAGTGGTAGCAAAGCCAAAAGTTCAGGTAAGTGTAGATTTTGGGGGAAGTGGAATGCCAATTTTAAGAGATAGTTTTTCTTTGCCTTGCACTGTTTTGGATGTTTTAAAAAAAGCATGTAAGGAGTCAGATCTTTTAGCCAATCTTAAATTTAATTATACACCAGAAGTTTTTTTTGTTATGTGTAATGGAGAGGAGATGAAATTGACAGATAATCTTCAAGGCGGTTCGGAAATAATGTTATTAGTAATTCCTTTAATAAATGTTAAATATTTATCAGAAAAAGATATTGTGGAACAAGATGGAGATAATATTCCTTTAAATTTTGGAGTAAATATTGAAGGTCAGAGGGTAGCGGTTAGTTTTACTGTTGCTAAAGATAGGGTCGATGTCTTTGATAACACACGTCTGCATGATATAGCTCAAGATGAAATAAATCAAATTACTTAAAATGAAGATTTAAAGGGATATAGATTGTTTTTATCCTTAGAATTTAATGAAGAAATGCAACAAATTAAATTTACTTGCCATACTTATAAATTCGATCATTTTGGTGATTTAAATGAACTTTTTACAACAAATACAGAAGCGGAGTTACAGGGTGAAATAGATGGTAAAAAAGTTAAATATATACTTAAGGGTACTTGGGGTAAACTTGATCGTAGAGAGATTTCAAACTTACTTAATGAAGATAATTCTATAAATGAATTTAATCAATATTTCACCTTTAGAAGAGAAACTTTATTCGTAAAAAATAAAATTTTTATTACTACTCAACAACCCCGGGATAGTCTTACACTTACTAATGGATATGGGGATTCTGACGAGTCTGACTATTATTATTCGGATGATGACGATTACTAGATTAAGAAAAAAGTGTCTATTAAGCTGAGTTTTGAATGAGATAAATCCAAAACTCAGCCTTTAATTAGCAGATTAGGCTGCTTGTATTAACAGCCCTTTTAAAAGATCTGCCCAAAAATAGGGAGATGATCAACCAAATTGCAAGAAATGGAAAGCAAAGGCCACCGCTTAGTGCAATATAGTGGGATTTACCAGCAATAGCTCCAAAAGCACTTTGCAGCGGAGAAAGGCTCATGTTAAATATTGATCCAGCCTGTTTAGAAGTTCTAGAGCCAAATGTTTCTATCCATGCGGCAGCTTTAAATTTCACATCTTTTGTAGTAGGGATATAAAGCTGTTTAAGAGCAGGACCATTTAGAGCGTAATTTATAGCTTTAGAGCCAACCATTAGTGCAAAAAGGAAGGGCAGGGAGTTGATCGTTAAAAAGCCAAATAGGGCAAGACCTACTATAACTGGCATAAGAGCAAGGGCTACCCCAACTCCTAAATATCTTGTGATGTTGCTTACTCCTAAAAGTAGGCAGCAAAGGGATACTGTGTTCACAGACGATGCGTAGATGCTTAAATAATTGCTAAGATAAACTCCAGAGTATACGGAGCTTGCAGCGATTTTAAAGTTAAAATCAAAGATTGTAACCACCACTTCGAAGATGAAGTTTACTGCAAAGATTCCAAGTAAGTAGGGGTTTTTTAAGATAAGTTTGAGCCCTTCGAAAAAACCTGTTTCGTGTGTATTTTCTTTTAAAGGTGCATTTTTTCCATTAAAGGAGGTGAGTAATTCTTTTGGTGTTACTTTTAAAAAATTTCGAAAAAGAGGAACAATTAAAAATGTTAAAATGCCTAAAATAACCATAGATA
>JBIKKN010000152.1:0-2947 GCA_044360335.1 Chlamydiia bacterium
TTAGAGGAATTTTTTAGTACTAGAAGAATTAGAATTAAATCAGATGAAGATTTTTCTAAAGTTGTAGGAAAAATTTTAGCAGAAGATATTTTAGATGAAGAATCGGGTATTATTTACGGAAAAGCTGCAGAGAAATTAACAACTGCTATGCTTAAGAGAATTTTAGATGCAAATATTGGTTTTGTTCGTATTTGTGATGATGCAGATGAAAATTCTTCTATTATAAAAATGATAATGAAAGATCCAACAGATTCTTATGAATCTGCTTTAAAAGATTTTTATAGAAAAATTAGACCAGGTGAGCCTGCGACATTATCTAATGCTAGATCTTTGATCATGAGATTATTTTTTGATTCAAAAAGATATAATTTAGGTAAAGTTGGTAGATACAAGATGAACATGAAGCTTGGTCAACCTGTTAATGATCAAACTTTAGAAGATGTAACCTTAAAAAAAGAGGATATAGTTTCAGCAATTAAGTATTTAATCGATTTAAAAAATGGTAAAAATGATGCTCATGTTGATGATATAGACCATTTATCAAATAGACGGGTAAGATCAGTTGGTGAGCTTGTACAAAATCAGTGTAGAATTGGTTTTGTAAGAATGGAGAAAATTATAAGGGAGAGGATGAATTTATTTGATTTTGGATCAGATACTCTTACTCCTGGAAAAATAATATCTGCAAAAGGTTTTCAATCTGTTATGAAAGATTTTTTTGGCAGATCTCAGTTATCTCAATTTATGGATCAGGCAAACCCAATTGCAGAACTTACTCATAAAAGAAGACTTTCAGCTTTAGGGCCAGGTGGTTTAAACAGAGAAAGAGCAGGATTTGAAGTTCGTGACGTTCACACAAGTCACTATGGAAGAATTTGTCCGATTGAGACTCCAGAGGGGCCAAACATTGGACTTATAACATCTCTTTCCTCTTATGCAAAAATCAATGAGTTTGGATTTATAGAAACTCCATATAGAATTGTTAGAGATAACGTTGTAACAGATGAAATTGAATATATGACAGCTGATCAGGAAGAAGGATGTGTTATATCTCAAGCATCGGCAGAGCTTGATGAATTTAATATGTTTAAAAATGAAATATGCTGGGCAAGATATAAGAGTGAGTCTTTAAGGATAGAGACATCTAAAGTTACTCATATGGACGTATCTCCAAAGCAGCTTGTGTCTATTGTTACTGCGATGATTCCATTTTTAGAGCACGATGATGCTAACCGAGCTCTTATGGGTTCTAACATGCAAAGACAAGCTGTACCTTTATTAAGACCATCTGCACCTATTGTAGGAACAGGGATTGAAAAAAGGGCAGCAAAAGATTCTGGTGCTGTAGTTATTGCGTTAGAAGATGGGGTTGTTGATTATGTGGATGGTTTTAAAATCGTAATAGCTTCAAAAACAAATCTTTTAGAAAAGCGTACTTATATGCTTAAAAAGTTTATGAGAAGTAATTCTGGAACTTGTATTAATCAAACACCGCTTGTAGAAGTTGGCGATAAAATTATTGCAGGTGATGTAATAGCAGATGGTCCGTCAACAGAAAAAGGGGAAATTGCCCTTGGAAAAAACGTTTTAGTTGCGTTTATGCCATGGTGTGGATATAACTATGAAGATGCGATTATTATTTCTGAAAAATTGATAAAAGAAGATACCTATACTTCTATCTATATTCAGGAATTTGAACTTACAGCACGTGATACTAAGCTTGGAAAAGAAGAGATTACAAAAGATATTCCAAATGTTTCTGAAGAGGTTTTAAGAAATCTTGGAGAAGATGGTATTATTAGAATTGGTGCAGAAGTTCAGCCAGGAGATATTTTAGTTGGTAAAGTTACTCCTAAATCTGAAACAGAATTGTCTCCTGAAGAAAGATTGCTTAGAGCAATTTTTGGTGAAAAGGCAGCAGATGTTAAAGATGCATCTTTAGTAGTTCCTACAGGAACAGAAGGTGTGGTAATGGATGTAAAAGTTTTTTCAAAAAGAGATCGTTTGTCAAAAACAGATGATGAGCTTGTGGAAGAAAAATCCAGAACTGGCGATTTGAAAAAAGAATGCAAAGAAAAAGAATTAGAAATTCAGCTTGAACTTCATGAAAAACTTGGTGCTTTATTGTTAGATAATCCTATTGAAGGGTCTATTTTACATAAAAAAACAGGTGACCTTGTTATAAGAGAAGGGGATATGTTAAGTCAAGAGTTGCTTGAAGCTTTTGAGCAGGAAAATTTAGATGATTATATTTTTCCTAAAACAGATCGTTTTGAGATGATGAAAACTCTTATTCGTGACCACGCAAAAGCAATAGAAAAACTTCGTATGCAATACAGCACAGAGGTTGAGTTTATTAAAAAAGGAGATGTGGATCTTGAAGAAGGGGTTATTCGTCAGGTAAAAGTATATATAGCCACAAAGCGTAAGCTTCAAGTTGGGGATAAGATGGCAGGGCGGCACGGTAATAAAGGTGTTGTTTCAAATCTTGCCCAAGAGTGTGATATGCCTTATCTTGAAAACGGTGATACCATTGAGATTATTTTAAATCCACTTGGGGTGCCTTCAAGGATGAACCTTGGTCAGATGCTTGAAACTCACTTAGGTTACGTTGCTAAAAAAGCAGGTATTTATGTGAAAAGCCCAGTATTCCAAGGATTTCCTGAAGAAGAGATCTGGAGAATGATGGAGGAGCAAGGGCTTCCTTCAAATGGAAAAATGTTCTTATATGATGGACGTACCGGAGAAAGATTTGATACTCCTGTTGTTGTTGGATATATTTATATGCTTAAATTATCGCACTTAGTTGCAGATAAGATTCATGCTCGTGCTATTGGTCCATATTCTCTTGTTACTCAGCAGCCACTTGGTGGTAAGGCTAAAATGGGGGGACAAAGATTTGGAGAGATGGAGGTTTGGGCGCTTGAAGCTTATGGAGCTGCAAACT
>JBIKKN010000154.1:0-2940 GCA_044360335.1 Chlamydiia bacterium
GAATTTTTAGAATAAAAATTGATAAAAGTAAAGCCACATGCTACCAAAAATTGTGTGAATAATAATTTAAACAGCTATAGTAAAAAAGTAATAGAATAAAAGGTGATCTTTTAGTAAAATGACTTCACATTTTAACAAATACAAAAGGAAAAATAATGTTATTTACTAAAAGAAATTTATTTATATGTTTTGCAGCAATATCCTCTGCAGCTGTTTCTCTTGAAGCTAAGTCAGAAGATGCACCAAGAGTTGTAGATTTTGGAAAATGCTATACAGATTCAAGTTATGGTAAAAAAGAGCAAGAAGGTTTTAATCAGCTTAAAGACCAAATGGAAAAGGCTATCAAAGATTTAAATGATCAATTAACAGAAACATCTGCAAAATTAGATGATGAAATGGTTCGTGATTCTTTAAGCCCTGAAGGGGAAAAAGAGCTTCAGGAAAAAATGAGTGTATTATCTAATGAATTACAAAGATATCAGCAGCAATATTACTATATGCTACAACAAGCAAATATGAGAACAATGAATGTTATTGCTGAAAAAGTAAAGTCTGCATCCTCTGAGCTTGCTAAAAAAATGAATTACTCCATCATTATGAGCAAAGATCAAGTATTTCATAATACTGAAAAATTTGATGTAACAGAAGAAGTAATTGCTATATTAGAAATAATGTATCAAAATGAAGTAGCAAACAAGGAAAAGGCGCAAGCTGAAGTTTCTAAAGAAGAAAATACAAAAAAAGAGTCTGTAAAAAAAGAATCTTCAAAAAAGAAATCTTCTAAGAAAGAATAAAAAAGGAAAAACATGCCTAAAAAAATCTTTACGCTTGAAGAGCTAGCGGGTAAATTAAATGTATCCTATGTTGGGGATAAAGATGCTCAGGTTTCAGGGGTAAAAGATTTAAAAAATGCTACAAAAGAGGATGTATCTTTTTTATCAAATGAAAAGTATACATCCCTTCTTAAGAGCACTAACGCGGGAATTATTTGTGTTGATACAAAAATTTCTTTAGAGCAATCGAAAAATTATTTAATATCAGAAGATGGATCTTTTCTTTTTGCCAAAATTTGCGAACTTTTTATTAAAGATGAAAGCCCTAGCGGTTTTGAAAATATACATATATCTGCCTGTATTCATCCATCTGCAAGGATTGGAAAAAATGTAAAAATTGGTCCATTTAGTGTAATTGATAGAGAAGTAGAAATTGAAGATAACACCATTATCTATTCTCATGTAACAATTGGTCCAAAATCAAAGATTGGAAGAGATTGTATAATTTATTCAAACGTTGTAATTCGAGAAATGTGCAAATTAGGAGATAGAGTAGTTTTACAACCCTCTTGTGTGATAGGAAGTTGTGGTTTTGGCTATAGCAGCTCAAAAAAAACAGGTGTTCATACCAAGATTAAACAACTTGGTGGAGTTATTTTACAAGATGATGTGGAAATTGGATCATCTACAACAGTAGACAGAGGAAGATTTAGCGATACTGTTATAAGAAAAGGCACAAAAATAGATAACCAATGTATGATAGCTCACAATTGTGATATCGGAATGAATAATTTAATAGTGTCTATGAGTGGATTATCAGGATCAGTAAAAACAGGTAACAATGTAATTATTGCAGCACAATGCGGGCTTGTAGGGCATATTGAAATTGCAGATGGTGTAACACTTGCTGCAAGGTCAACTCCTACAAAATCTATTAAAAAGCCAGGTGGAATATATCTTGGGTCACCTGCTCAAGAAATAAGCAAGGAGCTTTCTGAGCTTGTAGCTATTAAAAAACTTCCTGAGATGTTGCATAAATTTAAAGAGGCAGAAAAGCTTTTAAGTGGCTTTACTACTTCAGATGGGGGTGTTTTATGATAAAATACTACTTAAAAAATAAAGAAGATAAGGTTTTTACTGAGATTGACAAGGCCGAAAGGTTATGTTGGATACATTGTGCTAACGCTACAAACGATTCTTTATTAGAAATCTCTGGTCTTTTAGAAATTGATACAGATGAAATTACAGATGCTCTTGATTTGATGGAAATTCCCCGAGTAGAAAAAATTGAAAGCAATATTTTTGTAGTATTTACAAGATTTCCAAGTATTGAAGAAACAGGAATTTATACATCTCCCCTTACAGTAATTATATCCCCTCTTTATTTTGTAACAATTGCTCCAACAAATTGTGGTTTGATAGAAAAAATTGCTGGAGGAATTTCTAAGCATGGTCCATCTGACAAAACAGAATTTTTAGTGCACATTCTCCTTAGTATTATACAAAGTTATACAAGGGTTATAAAAAAAATTAGAGCTGATGTTATTCTTCATGAAAGGGATTTATCAAAAGTTGGTGAAAGGGACATTACAGATTTAACTCACATGGAAGAGAATTTAAACCAATGTTTAAATGCTATTCAACCTTTAAAAGGTGTGATAAAAGACTTAATTTCTGGGAAATTTGTACCGGTTGAAGAAGATGATCAAGATAAATTAGAAGATTTACTCTTAGCATCAGAACAAGCAGATGCTCTTTGTGACTTAAGTTTACGTATCATCACATCTTTAAGAAATTCTTTCCAAGTTGTAATATCTAATGAATTTAACAAAACTATTAAGCTTTTAACAGCTTTAACTATTGTATTAAATTTTCCAACAACCATTGCAAGTGTTTTCGGGATGAACGTTCATCTTCCTTTTCAAAATTCTGATTGGGGATTTTATATTGTAATGACTTTTATAGTAGTATCTTTAATCGGCTCTATTTGGTTTTTCCAAAGAAAAAAATGGTTATAAAGAGAAAAACTCATGTTATAGTGCTAAAGTTCTTACTGATGAAGTTTTTTTACTATCAACTGAATTTCTAAGTGCTAATAAATCTTTTTGAACTTTTGCTCTATCTGGAGTAAAAAATAATCTGTTTTCTGTTTTAAAAGATTTTGTTC
>JBIKKN010000156.1:0-2934 GCA_044360335.1 Chlamydiia bacterium
TTTATGATCTAATTCTATACCTAGGGTTTGCATTTTTTTTTCAAGTTGATCAAAAAGTTCCGATGCTTGACTTTTTTCAAAGCTTTTATCTAACTCTAGGGGAAAAATCTTTGCTATTTGGTCAGAAAAAAAATGAGTACTGTTTACCTTAAAATACCAAGATAATGAAGTATTTTCAAGAATTTCTTCGATCTTTACATCACCTTTTTCAATCACATGCTTTTTATAAAATGGATTTGTAAAACTTTCAGGTAAGATAGAATTAATTACTTTAGAGAATAGATATTTAATAATATTAAAAACTTGAAAAGATACAATAATAACCCTTAAAATAATATTCATAGGGGTAGCTAGCGTTGTTGCTAAGTTACTTGCTAAAATGATAGGAGTTATCAAACGTTCAAGGGTTGGGGGTAAAAAATTATATCGCTTTATAGCAAGAGTAAATAATCCAAATAGTGCAATTGATCCAGGTACAGTAAATCCAAGGTACATAAGGGCAACAGCATTTATAAGATATGCAGTATTAAATACTTTATCACTTTGTTGTAAAATAAACTTACTAGTTTTTGCAGTTATTTTTAAAACTTGATAAGTTGCTTGGCTGATTTTTTCTTTTACACAAGTAGGATTTGGAAAGTTTAAGAACTTTTGCAGTAAAGGTTCTACAAATGTTAAACCTCCAAAAACTAAGGGTACCCAAGTAAAACGGAAGTTAAAATTTGGTGTATGGATCCTAAATTGATCAATAATAAAAGGCATTCGCGCAATTGCCATAATGGAAATTACAAAACTTTGCTCACCATCTTTTTCATAGGCAGCCATTAGATTACTTAAATGAAAGTTATTGGCAGCCTTTCCCAAATACTTAGCTTGACTTAAAACTTGCATCTAACATATCCTCGAATTTAAAGATATTTTAAAGGATATTTAATATAAAGTATAGATATTTATGAGTTTTAATAATTAAAAAAATTATTATACTTTTTAATGGGTGTATTTCCTAATTCATAAAAAAAATATATAATCTAAAAGATTTATTGATAAATTAAAAAGGCATGAGATATCCTAAAATCTTGAAAAACAAAGGAAAATCTCATGCAAAGAGTAAAACGTGATTGGAAGAAGTATAACAAATCTTTAGTAAATTGTGGTAGCATTAATTTATGGTTAGATGAAAAAGTCGTTGCTGCATGAAATGCAGCGCATCTAAAAAATAAAATTGGCAGACCTTTTCGATTTTGAGACGATGGTATTAAACTTCTTGCAACAGTTAGATATCTTTTTAAGATGCCACTTCTTACTCCTCATCGCTTTCTAATCTGCTTGCTAATATATTTACCTTTTCTTGTATTTTTTTTATCACAGGCAATAGGGCATCGGATGTAGATACATTAATAACCTTTAAAACAATGTTCATAGGAGTAACTAGCGTTGTTACTAAGTCACCTACTAAAATGATAGGGGTTATCAAACGTTCAAGGGTTGGGGGTAAAAAATTATATCGCTTTATAGCAAGAGTACATAATCCCAATAGTGCAATCGATCCAGGTAGAGTAAATCCAAAGTAAATAAGGGCAGCAGCATTTATAAGATATGCAGTATTAAATATTTTATCAGTTTGTTGAAAAATAAACTTACTAGTTTTTTCAGTTATTGTTAAAACTTGATAAGTTGCTTGGCTGATTTTTTCTTTTACACTAATAGGATTAGGACACTTTAAGAACCGTTGCGCAAAAGCTTCTACACATTGTGTTAAAATCCCCAAAACTAAGGGTGCCCAAGTAAAACGCAAGTTAAAATTTGGTGTATGGATCCTAAATTGATCAATAATAAAAGGCATTCGCAGAAATACCATAATGGAACTTTTAAGGTACATCGAATCATTTTTATTATTTTTGGCCATTTTACTACTTGACTGAAAATTACCCGCAGCCATTGCAAAATACCTAACTGTACTAGAACCTACCATCTAACATCTCTCCAAATTTATGTTTCAATTAAAGATATTTTAAAGGGTATTTAATATAAAGTAGAGATATTTATGAGTTTTAATAATTAAAAAAAATTATTACACTGTTTAATGGGTGTGTTTCCTAATTCATGAAAAAAATATATAATCTAAAAGATTTATTAATAAATTAAAAAGGCATGAGATATCCTAAAATCTTGAAAAACAAAGGAAAATCTCATGCAAAGAGTAAAACGTGATTGGAAGAAGTATAACAAATCTTTAGTAAATTGTGGTAGCATTAATTTATGGTTAGATGAAAAAGTCCTTGCAGCATGGAATGCAGCGCATCTAAAAAGTAAAATTGGCAGACCTTTTCGATTTTCAGACGATGGTATCGATGTTATTAAGCTCCATCCTACAGTTAGATACCATTTGAAGCACAAAGTTTTTCAATTTTCCTTTTAACACTGGCGATAGGATAGAAATAGGGATATCACTCATCCCAAGAACGCATATAGATACATTAATAACCTTTAAAACAGTGTTCATAGGAGTAGCTAGCGTTGTTGCTAAGTCACCTACTAAAATGATAGGATTTATCAAACGTTCAAGGGTTGGGGGTAAAAAATTATATCGCTTTATAGCAAGAGTACATAATCCCGATAGTGCAATTGATCCAGGTATAGTAAATCCAAAGTAAATAAGGGCAGCAGCATTTATAAGATATGCAGTATTAAATATTTTATCAGTTTGTTGTAAAATAAACTCACTAGTTTTTACAATTATTGTTAAAACTTGATAAGTTGCTTGGCTGATTTTTTCTTTTACACTAGTAGGATTAGGACACTTTAAGAACCGTTGCGCTAAAGGTCCTACAACTGTTAAACTTCCCAAAACTAAGGGTGCCCATGTAAAACGGAAGTTAAAATTTGGTGTATGGATCCTAAATTGATCAATAATAAAAGGCATTCGCAGAAATA
>JBIKKN010000157.1:0-2930 GCA_044360335.1 Chlamydiia bacterium
AATCTTCAAGTGCCTCCTGTATCTCTTGGAGCAAATCAATCAGGGCAAAAAAGACAAGAAACAGGGGCAGTATCTTCTGATAAAATGCATGCTTTAAAAGCATATGGACATGATCTAACAGAAATGTGCCGTGAGGGCGGGCTTGATCCGGTTATTGGAAGGGCAAAAGAAGTAGAGCGTTTACTCCTAATTCTTTGTAGACGTCGCAAAAATAATCCAGTGCTAATTGGTGAGGCAGGAGTTGGAAAAACAGCAATTGTAGAAGGTCTTGCCCATGCAATTGTAAACGGTGAAGTTCCAGAAAATCTTGCCAAAATGAGACTTATCTCTTTAGATTTAACTTTAATGATTGCCGGAACAAAATATCGTGGTCAGTTTGAAGAGCGTATAAAAGCTGTGATGGATGAAGTTAAAAAATTAGGTAATATTCTCCTATTTATTGATGAAATTCATACAATTGTTGGAGCCGGAGCCGCAGAAGGGGCAATAGATGCATCTAACATTTTAAAACCTGCTCTATCTCGAGGAGAAATACAATGTATTGGAGCTACAACTTTAGATGAATATAGAAAGCATATTGAAAAGGATGCAGCCCTTGAAAGACGTTTTCAAAAGATTTTAGTAGCTCCACCTAGTACTTCTGAAGCAATCCAAATTTTAGGCGGCCTTAGAAAAAAATATGAAGAGCATCACAAATGTATTTATACAGAAGAGGCAATAAAAGAAGCAGTAATTTTATCCGATAGATACATTGCAGGTAGATTTTTACCAGATAAAGCAATAGACTTAATGGATGAGGCAGGGGCAAAAGCTCGAATTGGAGTTTTACACCAGCCAGCAGAGCTTTCCGATTTTTCCAATGAAATAGAGGCCCTACGAGTTGCCAAAGAAGATGCAATTGCCTCTCAAGAATATGAAAAGGCAGCAAAACTTAGAGATCAAGAAAAACAACTTAGAGATAAGTTTGAAGAAGTTAAATATAGTTGGGAAAAAAGTAAAGATGAGCAAAAGGTCATTGTAGATGTGGATGATATAGCATCAATTGTTGCAAAGCAAACTGGAATACCATTAACACGTCTAACAGCTGCAGAAACTGAAAAAGTACTTCTTATGCAAGATACATTAAGAGGCAGAGTAATAGGCCAAGATGATGCTTTAGATACAGTTTGTAGAGCATTAAGAAGGTCAAGAGCCGATATTAAAGATCCAAATAGACCAATTGGTTCCTTCCTATTTCTTGGACCAACAGGGGTTGGAAAAACTCTTCTTGCAAAAAATTTAGCAATTGAAGTTTTTGGCGGTGAAGATGCCCTTATACAAGTTGATATGTCTGAATATATGGAAAAATTTGCAGTTTCTAGAATGACAGGATCTCCTCCAGGATATGTTGGGCATGAAGAGGGGGGCCAGCTTACCGAAAGAGTACGAAGACGGCCATATTCAGTTGTGTTATTTGATGAAGTAGAAAAAGCCCATTCAGATATTATGAATATCCTTCTACAAATTTTAGAGGAGGGTAAACTAACAGACTCTTTAGGTAGAGAAATTGATTTTAAAAATACAATTATCATTATGACCTCTAACTTAGGTTCTGATTTAATTAGAAAATCTACTGAAGTGGGCTTTGGCGTAAATATGGAAAAAATAAGTTTTACCGCAATGAAAGAGAAAATTGATAAAGCAGTAGAAAAGCATTTTAAACCAGAATTTATCAACAGATTAGATGGCACAGTTATCTTTAAATCTTTTGATAAAGAAGATCTCATCAAAATTATTGATATAGAAATTGGCAAGCTTTCTAAGCGTTTATTGCGTAAAAATATCTCTATTGCTATTTCTGATGCAGCTAAAGAATTTCTTGCAGAAAAAGGGTATAAACCTGAACTAGGAGCTCGGCCGATTAGACGTGCTGTAGAATCTAATTTAGAAGACCCACTTTCTGAAATGCTCTTAAAAAATCCAAAAATAGAAGGGACATTTTTTATTGATGTAAAAGATAATGGTTTAGTGATTGAACCTACTACAAAAGAGAAAAAGGAAAAAGTCCCTGCAGCTTTAAAAAAAGTTGCCCAAGAGCCTTTAACAGATAAAAGCTGAAGGGGTTGCTAAATTTTTCTCAAAGGCAAGAATTTCTTCTAAAAGTTTTTCTTTTGAAGGTCTTGCCTTTAGCACATCTTTTGTTTGCTGGTAAGTAGTAAAATGGGCAACTTTTGCAAGTAAGTTAAGATGTCTTTTATCATCACATGCAAATAAAAAGATTAAAGTGTCTGTAAGCGATCCATCTATTGCACCCCAATCTAGTGGATGATCTAAATATACAACAACTGCTGCATCGGTAAAATCATGTAGTAAAAAATCTCGTGTATGGGGAACTGCAATCCCATTTCCAACTGCTGTAGACATAAGCGTTTCCCTTTCAATCAAAAGCTCAGAGACAGTTTCAGGGTGAATTTTTAAAAAATTTGCTGCCTTTTTCATTACCTTGTGAATAATTTCTTCTTTTGTAGAACCATCTACACCATCAATCACGCACCCTTTATGCAAAGCCCGATATAGGCAAAATCTATTCCAAGTGGATGCCCCATCTTCCATTTCCCCAAAACTTAAGTTCCCCTTATTCACTAAAGTTCCCATAAGCCACTCTTCTAACTCCTGGCGATTGAATCTAGGTTTGTTTGAGATGGTATAATAGGGAATATTTTTCTTTTCCATCCATCTTTCCAGTGTATTTTTACTTATATGTAAAAGATTAACCACATCTTCAAACTGTAGATCCATTAGGGCTCCCCCGTTGTTTTAATTTAATAAAAAAAGCATACTAACAGTTGACAAATATATTTACTATCTTCTTTTTATCCTGCTGATTAAGAATACTTAGACGAATTTCTTCGTCGTTTAAAAGGCAGGTAATAGAAGATAGGTAGGATAAA
>JBIKKN010000023.1:0-9226 GCA_044360335.1 Chlamydiia bacterium
AAAGAAATAGATGGCATCACTTACAAATGGGATCCAACTTACTAACTCACCTTAAGTTAAGCAGAGGCATAAGATTTATTTTGCTTTTTTTCTTTCAAGTAAAATGTCAAAGGGATTCCAAAAAAATCATAGGCTTCTTGAAAGCTATTATGTAAATACCTTCTATAGAAACTTGGCATTAATTCTGGATAGTTTACAAAAAGAATAAAATTTGGAGGAGATGAGCTCCCTTGAGTTAAATAGTAAACTCGAAGCCTTCTAGTACCAATAACAGGAGGGGGATTTTCTTGCATAACTTTTTCGGTAAATGCATTAAGCTGCCCTGTTGTAATACGTTTATTGTAATTTGCATACACCCTATCAATATTTTCAAAAAGACCTTTTAACTCTTTATCCAATAAAGCAGAACCTATTAAACATGGGAGAAATTTAGCCTCTGGTAATATCTCTTTCATCCTTTGTAAAAGGTGCTCTTTTTGGGTATGGGAAATTAAATCCCACTTATTAATATAAAAAATACACCCCTTTCTCTCTTCTACAATCTCTAAAAAAATTTTCTTATCTTGAGCTGTAACCCCTGCTGTAGCATCTAAAACAAGCAGGCATATATCTGCTCTTTTTATCGCATTTTCCGTTCTTATACGGGCATATTTTTCTACCGTATTTAACTCACTTTGCTTTCTTTTTATTCCAGCAGTATCAATAAAACATACCCCATTTATTTGGGTATCTACTGCATCCACTGTTGTGCCAGCAATAGAGCTTGTAACTGATCTTTCTTCCCCTAATAATTTATTTAAAATAGTAGATTTTCCTACATTTGGCCGTCCTACAATTGCAACTTTTGGGGGGATAATAAGCTCATTTTCTTCCTGATGTGGTGTAATACTACACAAGTACTCTAAAAGATCTGCTATTCCATCCCCATGCATGGCAGAAACTGGAAAAACATTTTCTATACCTAAAGAATAATATTCAGAAAAATCTCTCATATGTTTTTCTAAATCCATTTTATTTATTGCTAAAATCAAATGTTTGTTAGTTTTTCTAAGGAGGGATAAAACCTCTTCATCTTGTAAAGTAAGACCTGTTAACCCATCTATTACAAAAATAATAACCTGAGCTTCTTTTATCGCCATTTGAGCTTGAATACGTATTGCTTTTGAAAATAAACCCTCATCATCACTTGCAATCCCGCCTGTATCTATAAAAAGAGCTTTTTTCCCAAAAAACTCCCCTTCTGCATATAATCTATCCCTTGTAACCCCAGGGATATCTTCTACAACAGAGCTTCTTCCGCCAATTATTCTATTAAATAAATGGGACTTTCCAACATTTGGACGGCCCACAATCGCTATTTTAAATTTATTATTTTCCATAAGGGTATAGAATACACCTATTAAGAATAAAAATCGACCTTAAAAAAAATATTTAACTTAAATGTCTTCTTGGATCTTTTTCAAAATTTGTTTAAGCTCATTTCTATCTAACTTTTTAAAGTCATCTTCACTATCATAACCAACAATTGTTTCTATTAATTTAGCTTTTCTTTCTATGATATTATGAATATGTTCTTCTAAAGAATGTTTTGTCACAAATTTAAAAACACTTACTCCCCTGCTTTGCCCCATTCTATGCACACGGTCTGTTGCTTGATTTTCTCTTGCTGGATTCCACCATCTATCATAATGGATAACAACAGATGCGGCAGTTAAATCAATACCAACCCCTGCAGCATTTAAAGATCCAACAAACACTTCATACTCAGGATCTTTTTGAAAAGCATTTACCTGCTCTTTTCTATTAGAAGTGCTCCCCCGAATAGCTGAATATTTAATGTTAAGCTCCTTTAAATACATCTCTATAATATCCATCATCCCTAGATATTGAGTAAAAACAACAACTTTTTGCTTACTTCTTCTTGACTCTTCTAAAAGCTCGGTAAACAATTCCCACTTCCCACTTTCATAATCTTTATAGTTTTTTATGTCATCGTGATATAAAGCTGGGTGATTACAAATTTGTTTTAACTTATTTAAAAGAGCAAATACATGCATATGAAAATGCTTATCCTCTTCATCAAGGGTATCTTTTGCTCTTGTTGCAACATTTACATAGAGCTCCCTTTGTTTAGGAAAAAGTTCAGATAACGCTATCTCTTCAATTTTCTCCGGAAGATCATCCAAAACATCTTGTTTTTTCCTCCTTAACACAAAAGGCTTTATCAAAGCAGAAAGGAGTTTGTTTGCTTCAATATTTCTATCCTTTTCAATAGGAATTGCAAATTTTTCCTTAAATTCAGTTTCACTTGGAAGGTATTTAGGAAGGATAATATCAAATAAAGATTTTAACTCACTTAAGCTATTTTCAATAGGGGTTCCTGTTAAAGCAAGATTCATTTTAGTATTTAAATTTTTTAATGTTTGATGAATTTGTGACTTTTGGTTTTTTGCTACTTGGATCTCATCATAAATTGCGATTTCAAAATCCATCTTCTGAAAAATATCTTTATCACTTCTCACAATACCATAAGTTGTAAGGATAATATCATAACTTTTTTTATTTAAATCTTTATTATTTCTAAAAGGGCCATGATAAAATAAAACATTACCCTTTTCTAAAAAGTTCTTTAAAAGCTCTTCCCAATGGTAAATAACAGATGTTGGACAAACAACTAAAATCTTCTCCCTTTCTGTTTTTTTCTTAGCATTCATAACTGCAGCAAGCAGCGCCATAGACTGATGCGTTTTACCAAGTCCCATATCATCACATAAAAATCCTCCAGGTAATCCAAAAGAATAAAGAAACCAAAGCCATTTCACCCCAACTTCTTGATAAGGACGAAGAGTACTTTTTAACCCTTTGATAACTGGCATCTCTGCCATATGATCCACATTTAACTGCTTAAGCATCTTTAAAAGCTCTTCTTGAATGGGATCATCTGATGAGGCAGGTAAATACACATCTTCGGTAACTGTTAATTTAATCCAATCAAGGGTGGAAAGTTCTATCATATTGTCTTTAATATTTACCCTCTCACTAGGAAATCGCATCAGCCAATGAAATTTCTCCTCTTTTAAAATCAACATCCCAGCTTCAGAAAGTAAAAATGCAGCAAAATTCATATAAGCGTTATAAACTTCAGATGCTTTTACTTCCCCTAAAGGGGAGTTAAAAGTAAAATAAAATCTCCATAAACCTTTTACTTTTTCCAGATATTTCACCCTCAAAGAAAGTTTTGATGGAACGGCTAACCTTGTATCTAAATGAAATATATAAGGTTTTATTTTTGGTAAATCATGCTTTAAGAAAAATGGCATCTGATTTTTTTCAATTATGGAAGTCTTTTGATACTTTTCGGGTAAACGCAAAGCTTTAGGAATCTCTATAAAACCTTTGTTCGATAAATATACATAATCGCCATAGACTTTTGGATCATATTTCATAAGCGTTTCAGAAAAATAATATTTTGGCTCAATTTGTATACCAACTTCCTCTACATAAGTAACCATAAGACCTGTTTTATCTAAACCCTCATTTGGCACAAAAAAATTACTCACCCTTTCTAGTTCTTCTTTGTTGATGGTAATAAAATTCGAAAGCTCGTCTTTTTGAATTTTCATCCCTGGAAAAACATTCCTATCTAACCGCCCGTCTCCTTGAATAAAAAAACCCTGCCCCTTTACATATAAATACTTACCACAATCTACTACCCCAGTTTCCTCCTCATGAAGTTTATCGCGAAGAATTTCTAAAACTTCGTCTTTAAAACAATATCTAACGCTTGATTCTATATTTGTTAGATGGATATTAAAACCTTCAAACTTAGAGAGAAAACTCTTGTGCCTATCTATAAATTCACTAAGGTATTTATTTACTATAACCTTTTCTACCCCATCAAATAAAAATCCATAAGCTTTATAAAAACCCTTATCTTTTATATATACCCATTTGCCAAAAGATCTAGATAGATCTCCTTTTAAATCCCCTTTTTCAAAAAGATAAGCATTAATATGTAGATTATTACTTTGATCAAAGTACAAATCATACTGCACTTTTTGCTCTACCTTATGAACTGTTTCCCCATAAAGCCATGTGGAAAACTTCTCTTTATATTTATCTAAAACTTCCTCTACTTTTTCCTCAAAAATTTCTCCCCCCTCTAAAGCAGGATCGTCAAATTTTGGATAAAAACCCAATTTAGGAACAAATTTCCACTCCCCAATATCAATAGCATCGGAAAAAATATCTTCAGAAACTTTATTGGTTTTTACAAAAAATGTCCCTTTGGATCTGTCGTAAGTGATTTTTTCTACCCCTTTGCCACCTGTTTCATGAACATTAAGATTTGTCTTATAAGGAAGTAAAGATCCTACAAGCTTTTCCCAAGAGTTTTCTAAAATAGGAACTTTAATATCAAAATCATCTGTTTTTATTTCTACTGCCGAAGGTAGCTTTTTATTGTTTTCTACAAGAAATATTTTTACCTTTTCCCCATCTTCTTCTAAAAATAATAAATACTTGGCCAAATCTGACCAAAAGGAAAGCTCATACTGAAGTTTATCAGAAGGATCCCCATTTCTCCAATTACTAAGCTCTTCTTTTTCAAGATTGGAAAATTTAATAGAAGTGTCCTCAGTTTCTTCCACCCTCTCATCTACTGTAATTTTAAAATGCTCTTTAGCTCTACTTGTTAAAGGTATAATTTTTAAACAGTTGCCATTTTTATCAAACGATACATAGCTTTGCAATTCTTTTTGCAAACACGACCTATTATAGCCAAAATTTTGCGCAGCAATTTCAAATAAAATTTTCCAAAAACTTGTTTCATAACGAATATGCATCGGGGTAGGATAATTTCTATAAATTGCATCTAAAGATGCTGCCAAATGCACGCAAGGGTGACTTTTTGTACCACCGCATTCACAAAATAAATCTGTAAACTCACCTTTATTAGACACTTGAACAAATGTCCACTCTGTTTTTTCATTATCTTCAATTTCCACCTGATACGTTCCAGAAGAAAAGATAATATTTTTTATCCTCTTCTCCTTAAGTAAAGTTTTGCCCATTTTTAATAGGTCATTTGAAAATATTGAATCGTACATTTTACTATTTTGTTTATCGCTTACTACATGATCCTATCTAATGCAAAGAAAATACTTTTGGTCAACAAAAAGATCTTTTCCTCTAATTTAAACATTTAGCAGGGTCAGTATACTCATACCCAAGATCTTCAGCTACATGACTATTGGTAACTTTTCCATGAAAAATATTCATCCCCTTTAAAAATAAAGGATCTTTTGAAAGGGCCTCTTTATATCCATGATTTGCAATCTTTAAAGCGTACGGATAGGTAGCGTTAGTTAACGCTTGTGTTGCAGTTCTTGCACATGCCCCTGGCATATTTGCCACACAATAATGAACAATACCATCCACAATATAGGTAGGGTTTGAATGTGTGGTTGGCTTTGATGTCTCAAAACATCCCCCTTGATCAATAGAAACATCTACAAGCACAGACCCCTTCTTCATATCTGCTAACATCTGATGAGTTACAAGTTTTGGCGCCTTTTTTCCTGGCACTAAAATAGCTCCAATTACTAAATCAGCATGCTTTAATAATTTTCCTATTATTTGAGGAGTGGAATATAAAGTTTTTAACCGCCCTCCATAGTGCATATCTAGCTCTCTTAATCTATTAAGATTACTATCTAAAATAGTTACATCCGCTCCAACCCCCATTGCAATTTGAGCAGCATTTGTACCAACTATACCCCCCCCAATAATCACAACTTCTGCCGGATTTACCCCAGGAACCCCACCGAGTAAAACCCCTCTTCCACCGTTTGCCATTTGTAAAGCGTAAGCGCCTGCTTGAATAGATATTCTCCCTGCAATTTCACTCATTGGAGCTAAAAGAGGCAATCTACCAAAGCTATCAATTACAGTTTCATATGCAATAGCTACAACCTTTCTTTCTAAAAGCTGCTTTGTTTGCTTTGGATCTGGTGCTAAATGTAAATAACAAAATAAAACTTGCCCCTCATGCATCAATGGAAATTCTGAGTCTTGAGGCTCTTTCACTTTGATGATTAAATCTGCTTTATAAACTTCTTTGGCAGAGGATACAATTTTAGCCCCTGCTTTTATATACATCTCATCGCTATAGCCTATCCTATCTCCAGCTAAAGTCTCTACAAATACGCTATGGCCTGCTTGCACAAATCCCATTACCATGGTTGGGGTTGCTCCAACTCGAAACTCTAAATCTTTAATTTCTTTTGGAATACCAATTTTTTGCTTTAAACTCCCCATTTTGCCATCCCTTTTGAATTAGTTCATATTAATAGATTTATACGACTGCACAATTTCATCTATTAAGCCAAACTCTTTTGCCTCTTTTGCAGACATCCAAGTATCCCTATCTAAAGCTTTTTCAATTTGAACTCTTGTTTTGCCAGTTTCTTTAACATAAATATCTATTAAAGCATTTCTTGTTTTAATGATCTCTTTTGCTTGAATTTCCAAATCTGTTGCCTGTCCATGAATCACTCCCCCAATTAATGGTTGATGGATCATAAATCTTGAATTCTTTGTAGCAAACCTTTTACCCTTTCCTGCCACTAAACTTAATATTGAACCCATGGAAGCTGCAAGCCCTGTTACTAAAGTATTAATAGGAGATGAAATCATCTGCATTTGATCCCATATTGCAAAACCTGAATCTACAGATCCCCCTGGGGAATTAATAATAAATAAAATTGGCTTTCCTGGATTAATATGCTCAAGATACCAAACCTTTCTAATAATTTCTTTTGCAGATTTATCATCTACCTGAGAAGATAAAAAAATCTTTCGTTCGGCAATAAGCATTTCTTCTATCTTACTTTCAATGCTGCTATGCTCTTTTTCTTGCTCTTTACCTTGGTTCATTTTTATCCTCGCTAAATTCTACATTTAAAACTTCATTATATCCTAATCTACAAAAAAAAACAAATCCAAAACTCAGCTTATTAAAATTGATGGATAAAGGGGAAAATCTTTAAGCAATTCCTCTACCTGCATTTTTACATTTAAAATAACTTCCTCTTGTATTTCTACATAAGCTTTACTCACACTTTCCCCTTCTTTAAGAGGGCGAGCACTTGATAAAAGCAAATGTATTATATCTACAATTTTTTCCATCTGCTTTTGCTTCATACCTCGAGTAGTAAGCGCTGGGGTTCCAAAACGGACCCCTGAAGTGTACCATGGACCATTTGGATCGTTTGGAATAGAGTTTCTATTTACTGTGATTGCACACCTAGAAAGCAAACTTTCGGCCGCTCTACCTGTAAGGTTGTAGCTTTTGGCAACATCTAACAAAATTAAATGATTATCTGTTCCTCCAGAAATTAAAACCGCCCCCTTCTTTAAAAAGGCCGCTGCAAAAGCTTTGGCATTTTTTATAATTTGCTCTGCATACTCTTCAAATTCTGGCTTTAAACACTCTAAAAATGCTATCGATTTTGCAGCAATTACATGTGGAAGAGGTCCTCCAATTGCATATGGACATCCCTTGTCAATAAAAGGGGCATACTCTTTGGTGCATAAAATAATCCCCCCACGAGGCCCTCTTAAAGTTTTATGAGTGGTAGATGTTATAACGTCGCTATAACCAACCGGATTATACTTTCCTTTTAACTGCTTTCCAGCAACAAGCCCTGCAAAATGAGCCATGTCCACAAGAAGGGTTGCCCCACTTTCTTCTGCTATTTCTTTAATTATTGAAAAATCTATCAGTCGAGCATAGGCTGAATAACCTACAACCAATATTGCTGGCTTTTCTCTTAGCGCTTGCTCTTTTAACTTTTTATAATCAATAAGGTGAGTATCTGGATCGACCCCATAAGAAATACTTTGCATAATTTTTGAAGAAAAATTTACGCGACTGCCATGAGTTAAATGCCCCCCCGCATCCAAACCCATCCCTAGAATCTTTTGACCACAAAACTCTAATCGAAAAGCCTCATATTCTTCAAAAGAAAGTTCCCCTACACTTTTTTTACCCCTTGATGCAAGAAACGGAACCTCTACCCTTTTTGTTAAAATTGCAAGATACGCTATTAAATTGGCATCTGCCCCTGAATGTGGCTGAACGTAGGCATGCTCTGCTTTAAAAAGCTCTTTTGCGAGATCACATGCTCTTTTTTCTATTGTATCTATATTGCCACAGCCGGCATAAAATCTATGGAAAGGAGAACCTTCTGCATATTTATCTGTTAAAAAATTTCCCATAGCAAGCTGAACAGGGATCGATGAGTAGTTCTCTGAAGCTATTAATTTTAAAGAATTTCTTTGATCTGTTAACTCTTTTTTTAGAGCAAATGCAGTCTCAGGATCGGCTTTTTGCAAAACTTCCATCATAGCTAAATAAGCAACAGACTCAGTAGAAAGGCCCTGATAATTAGATTTTTCTAATTTATTTTTTAACACAATAATCACCCTCTTTTATATTTGGCAGTGAGGGTACGGGATTTGGAAAAAAAAAGAAAGAGAATTTTCCCTTTACTCTTAATACCCTTTAAGTTTATAATCGTTTAATTTTTCAAGCTATTTAAAAAGAGACGTACACTATGCAAGAATCTTTAAAAGATATACTTTCCATTCAAGAACTTGACATTAAAATGATTCGTTTAATGCAAATGAAAAAAGCTCGCCAAGATGAGCTTTTAGAAATTTCTAGCATCCATTCTGAACTTTTAAATCAACTTGCCGATAAAGAAGATGAATTAAAAGAATTAGATGAATCCTGCGGAATGCTTGAACAAAGAATTAAAGAGTGCACAGAAAGCGTTAAAAAACTAGAAAGCCATCAATCATCTATCAAAAAAATTGATGAATTTAATGCTCTTACTAAAGAAATTAGCCAACTTGAAAAAGAAAAAGCTTCTTTGGAAAATGAACTTTCCCTTTTAGTAGATCAAAAAGCAATTGAAGAGGAAGTTTTAGAAAAAACAAAAGAAACCCTTAAAATTTCAGATAAGAACAATGTATCTTTAAAAAAAGAGATCCATAATACTATTTCTAAAATAAATCTTGAAGGCAAAGAACTTAAAGCAGAAAGAAATATTATCGCAAGCCGAGCAGACAAACCAATTTTAGCTATTTATGAAAAACTTTTACGCAATAAAAAAGATCGCGTAGTGGTTGCTATTGAAAATAGAATCTGCCAAGGGTGCCA
>JBIKKN010000160.1:0-2917 GCA_044360335.1 Chlamydiia bacterium
TAATCATTTTTTTAGTAATTTCATGGTTTGGGATTCTTAACCCTATATAGTCACTTTGTAAAACTAGGTGAGAGGGCAAATTTTCTTTGCGTGGTAAAAGAATTGTTATCCCTTTTTCAAGTAGTGGGAAAATACTTTCAAGCAAATAAAGGGGGGTATCACTAAAAAGTTTTATTTGAGAAATTTCTTCAAGGAGTATTGCAAGAGGTTTATCCCCTGATCTTTTTTTTATTTTATAGATAAGATCATAAGCTTTTAACGAGTCAAATTTTCCTGAAACTCCAAAAACTGTGTCTGTTTGATGGATAACTAGCTCTCCTTTTTGAAGAACATCTATTGCTTGAAGATAACAAGTAAGTTTTTGACGCATGAAACTATTTTATCCACTTAAAAAGATATTTTCAAGTGAGATTAATTAAATGATTTTCTATTATATTAATTTAAAGCACTATTTTAATAGTAAAGGGGAAAAAGATGATAGGAGTTATTTATGGGGGAAATTCTTTAGAGCATGAAATCTCTATTAAAAGTGGTAAAGCTGCAGCAAATGAGATTGGTGCCAAAGAGTTTTATTTAAAAAAAGATGGCAGTTGGGAAGTTAATGGGGAAAAAGTAGATAATATAGTACCTTATTTAAAGGATATGGAGATAGTAATTCCACTTTGCCATGGAAGCCCTGGGGAAGATGGTAATTTACAAGGATTTTTAAAAATCAATCAGATCCCTTACACAGGATGTGATGTGGCATCATCAGCTGTTTGTATGGATAAAGATTTTACTAAAAGAATTTTACAATCTCATGGGATAGAAACCACCCCTTTCCAAACATTTTTTTCTTTAAAGCAAGCCTTAGATGCCGACATTTTTCTTCCTTGTATGGTAAAAGCATCTTCTCTTGGTTCCTCCTTTGGGATTTATAAAGTTACAAAAAATTTAAAACAAGCCTTAGAAAAGGCATTTTCTTTATCTAGTAAAATTCTTGTGGAAAAGGTTATCAAAGGGAGAGAAATTTGGTGTAGCGTCCTTGAAAAGGATGGAAAGGTTGTTGTATCTACTCCTTGTGAAATGATTCCTGAAGGGGGGTTTTTTTCTTACAAAGAAAAATATACAAAAGCTTCAAAAACTATTTATCATGTGCCAGCAATAGATGTTCCTGCTCAAGAAATCAAAGAGATTGCGGCAAAGACTTTTGAGGTTTTAGGTTGTTTAGGGTTTGCAAGGGTAGATTTTTTTTTAACAGAGGATCTTAAAATTTTAGTAAATGAGGTAAATAATATTCCTGGGTTTACCCCCACAAGTCTTTTTCCCAAAGCTTTACTTTATGATGGAATTTCATACAAAGAAATAATTTTAGCTTTGATAGAGAGCGTTAAAAATAAAAAGGAACTTTTGCTAAAAGTCTAAAAAATATACGAATTTTGTTTTTTTTATTTCTATTTCCTTTTATTAGGAAATTATGAAAACAAAATACCTTTTAATTTTAATTTTATTTTCTTCTTGTACTGGAAGGGATAAAAATAAAGCAGAGATTGCAAAAGATGTAAGTCTTCAAACTGCTCAATCTATTGCTTCTAATTCTGAAAAATTTGAAATAGGGGATTATCCAGAAAATAAATGGTGGGAAGAGTTTAAAGATGATAATTTATCTTGTTTGATAGAAACCGCTTTTAAACAGAGTCCAAATCAGCTTTATCTGTTAGATCACAGCTTTTTCCGCAAGTTACTGGAATATTTCAGTATGCATTTTTATATTTAGCAGACAGCCAATTTTTACAAGGTTTGTTACCAGGGCTTCAAAATTCTAATTTTTTATACAATTTAATGTTTAGTTTTGATTATGAGTTTGATTTTTGGGGGAAAAATTTAAAAAAATACAAAGCTTCTTTAGGAAGTGCTAGCTCTATTGCTTTAGAATATGAGCAAGCAAAGCTTATATTATCTACAGCTATTGCAAAAAGTTATACAGACTTGATGGCAAAAAAGGCAAAAAGGCAGGTGCTTGAGCAAATGCTTACAAAAAAAGAGAAGTATGTAGCTTTACTTGAAATTTTGAAAAAAAATCGGATAGATAGTAAAATTAGCATCAATACTTTTAATCAAAAAGTAAAAAATATAGAAGAGACTTTGGCTATTATTGATAAAGAGATTTTACTTTCTTTGTCTCTTATTAATATCCTTGTAGGAAAAGATCCATCAGATCCTGTGGAGACAATCCCCCTTTATTTAGCTTTTGATATAAAACCAAAAATCCCTGAAAACATCACAACTACTTTACTCTCCCATAGGCCAGATTTATTATCAGCGCTTTGGATAGTAAAGAAAAATGCTTTGGAAGTTGGAGTATCTGTTAGAGAGTTTTTACCAGATATAACAATATTAGATGGTCCAGCTTTTGCATCAGGGCGCGCAGATCAGTTTTTAGGGACTAAAACGTTTGCAAATCTTCTTTTTCCTGAGGTAAAGCAACCCCTTTATACTGGTGGAAAGCTCCTTGCAAATTGGAGAAAGAGTAAAGATCTCTATCAAGGGTCTATCTATGAGTTCAACGATCTTTTTTTAAAAGCTGCAAAAGATGTGCAAGATGCTATTGTAAAATATATTGAGACAGATCAAGTAGAAATTTTAGCAAAAGAGAAATTAGATTTGGCATTAAAAAATTATGAGCTGGAGCATTTGCGTTTTTCTCACGGTATATCTTCAATGTTATCAGTAATTGAATATGATGAGATATATTTGCAAAATAAATCGATGATGATTGAAAGGCAAAGGGAGAAAAAAATTGCCTACATTGAATTTATTAAATCTATTGGTGGGGGTTTTGTAGAAGGGGAAAATGGAAGTAAAAAGTAAAAAGCCACTTATTTATTTTACATCCAGTATTCTAATAATAGGATTTTGTATATTTATTTGGTGGGTG
>JBIKKN010000159.1:0-2917 GCA_044360335.1 Chlamydiia bacterium
TCCCTGAAGTTGCTAAAAACGATGTACTTTTTTCTAAACAGCTCTATAAAAAATTTAAAAATTGCTATAAAGAAGGCGATGAGCTCTCTAAAAAACTTGCAGATTTGATCCTTTGTGAATCTTTTGATCCAACAGAGGAAATTGAGGCTTTATCTTCCTTTCATAAACAGGCAATTAAACCCCTTGTAGAAATATTACAAACTGATTATTTTTACAATCCATTAAATCCTGGATATGGTAGAGCCCCTATCAATGTGGCCTTAACATTAAAAAAAATTGGGGATCAGGATGTTATCCCTCACCTATTTAGCGCTCTTGGAAAAAGTTTTATTGCTGATGAAATTTTGATAAATACCTTAATATCTTTTGGGGAAAAATCCGTTGAATTTTTAAAAAATCGGCTAAAAGCATCCCCTTACACTAAAGATAATTACCTTGCATCCCTTGCTTTATCTTCCTTCCCTTTAGATGATGAAACTGCTAAAATTGCCCTTTATCTCCTTGGTTTAAAAAGCACCTATTCCCACCAAAGCTATGTTTCTTATTTAATTTGTATTTGCGAGGGGTTAGAAAATGATACTGATAGAGAGGCATTTTTAGAGCTTTCTAAGAGTGAGCCTTTAAGCAAAGCTGTTAAAGAAGAAATGAAGCTTGTAATTTCTTTTTGGAAAAATAGATCTTGAATCTAAAAAACTAACTCTGCTATGTAAATATTATATTAACTATATATTAAATTTATGCAGCAACCACTTGTTTTTATTTTAGCCGGAGGGGAAGGAGTTAGACTTTCTCCACTTACTGAGCACAGAGCAAAACCCGCTGTTCCTTTTGCAGGTAGATACAGGTTAATTGATGTTGCAATTTCTAATGCACTTAAAAAGGGATACAAAAATATCTTTGCTTTAACTCAATTTAAAGGGCAATTTTTAGATGAATATATTTTAAATGCTTATGAAGGTAAAGTTTTTAGTTTAAGCTCCACTACTAATCCTTACCTTGGAACTGCAGATGCTATACGAAAAAACCTCCCCCTTTTAGAAAGTTATAATACAGAATATGTGATAATTTTATCTGGGGATCAACTTTATTCTATGGATTTAGACCAAATGTTATCTTCTTTCATCGATAAAAATGCCGAATTAATGATTGCAACTTTACCTATAAATGAGCAAGAGGCTAAGAGAATGGGGGTTATGAAGATCGATAGCGAAGGAAAAATTACAAATTTTATAGAAAAACCCCAAACTTTAGAAGTATTGGATAAATTTTCCCTTTCCCCAAAAAGATCAGGAAAAATTCTTCCTATAAATGAAAAAGTCTTTTTAGGATCTATGGGAATTTATATATTTAAAAAAAGTATCCTGATCTCTCTTTTAAAAAACCATAAAGGGGCAGACTTTGGTATGCACATTATCCCAGAGCAACTTAAAAGAGAAAAGAATTTTGCCTACATATTTGATGGCTATTGGGAAGATATTGGAACTGTTAAAGCTTACTTTAATGCAAATTTAAAACTCTTAGAAAACAGACAAAGCCTAAATATTTTCGGAGAAAACCTTGCATTAGTCACAGAAAAAATCTCTTTACCACCTGCTTTAATTGAAGATTGCCTAATAAAAAAGACAATTTTTGCCGATGGATGTTACATTCAGGCAAAAGAAATTTCTTACTCTCTTATAGGAATGAATACAAAAGTAGGAAAAGGCTCAGTTTTATCAGGAGTTTTATCCCTTGGATCTTTAGATAAAAAAAATACCACTATAATTGGTGAAAATTGCTACCTTAAAAATGTAATTATAGATGAAAATGCAACCATTGAAAATGGGGTTTGCCTATCTTTAGATCAAAAGTTTGTATCAGATGTTGATTTTGGACCCGTTTGTGTAAAAGATGGCATTATAATTGTAAAAAAAGGGGCAACGGTGCCAAAAAACTTCCTCCTTGAAGGGGAAAAAATTAGACTTACAGCATAATTTACATTTTTATCTTTTTAAAATTTCTCCAATCTTTTATCTTTAAGTTTATGAAAATATGGACAATTTCTGACTTGCACCTATCTTTTGGCACACCAAATAAAAAAATGGATGTATTTGGTAGTAAATGGATAAATCATCCAGATAAAATTAAAGAGCATTGGCAAAAAGTTATTAAAGAAGAAGACCTTGTACTTATTGCAGGCGATATAAGTTGGGGATTAAAATTAGAAGATGCTGCCCCCGATTTTGCATGGATAGATGCCCTTAATGGAACAAAATTAATGACCAAAGGCAACCACGACCTTTGGTGGAAATCAATTGGTAAAATTAGAAGCGTGCTACCACCATCTATTCATGTTATTCAAAATGATGCTTTTACAAAAAATGATATTACAATAGCTGGCACAAGGCTTTGGGATCATCCAGATATTAATTATTATAAATATATTGATATGAAGGAAATTTCTGGAGTTAACATTAAGAAAAAAGAGTTTACTAAAGAAATAATGGCTCAAGATCAAAAGATTTTTAAAAATGAATTAGACAGACTTGCTTGGAGTCTTGATGCAATGGATAAAAATGCAAAACACAGAATTGTAATGGTGCACTATCCACCCATTCCAACCGATAGATCTGATAATGAATTCTCAAGATTAATAAAAAATTTCGAAATCGATATCTGTATTTATGGCCATCTTCATAATCTTTTTCCCGATGCACCTGTAAACTTTACAAAAGATAATACTCTTTACCTTTGCACTGCATGCGACTATCTAAATTTTATGCCCCTTGAGCTAATTTTAGAAAAATCTGCCCACTAAAACATTAATTTTAAATTTAAATATAATAAGTTTTTTAACTTAAAATATCTTTTTATTTTTTAAGTATTTTTATTTTATGGATAAAGCTTTATTTGCATTTCTCAACTCATCAAAAAAGAT
>JBIKKN010000163.1:0-2866 GCA_044360335.1 Chlamydiia bacterium
TAATTAAAAAAAATGTAATTAGAATAAAAAATTATTATAATTAATTTTTTATTTTAAAATAATTTTTATATATTTGCGGGAGATGTATCTATGAGTCTCCATAGGCAGTGGCTATTTGCCCCTTTTAAAAGGACTACATCGTCCCTTTTTGCGATTTTGAATAAATTTTCTTTGAGAGTTTTATAATCGTAGTGGTAAATTGCCATTTTACCCTCTTTTTCAAAGATTTCCACCATTTGTTTGGTTTCTCTTCCTATACAAAGGGCAATATCCACCGTTTTAAGACTTTCTTCAGTAACAATTGTATGAGAGACTTTGGCCATACTCCCTAATTCTTTCATTTCCCCAAAAACAAAGATCTTTCTGCCGCTATTTTCTGGCTCTGGCATACTTTTTAAAGCAGCTGTAATTGAAAGGACATTTGCATTATAACTATCGTCTATAAATAAAATCCCATCCCTATAAATTTTTTCAAAGCGGTGGGGCGATTTTTTTGAAAGTAATCCCAAACTTGCTAAGCGAATTTGATCCTCTGTCATCCCTAAGTATTTAGCAACTTGATAAGCAGCGATAAAATTATCGTTAAAATGTTTTTCTTTGAAAGGTAAAACAAGATTTATATTTGATGGATACAAAATGTTATCGCAAAAGCAGTTTCTGTACACAGCGTTAAAACTTATATTATCTACGTGTATTACAGCGTATTTAGCAGAAGGAGTAAAAATTTCAGCTTTGGCTTCTGCTATATCTTCTAAACAGGAAAAGTTTTCGCTATGGCAATAAGTAATTGGGGTAAGGACAATAATTTCAGGGGGAGCAATAGATACAAGATTTCTTATATGCCCTTTTTCTGTCATTGCCATTTCAAGGAGTAAAAAATCCTCATCGCCATTTGCCTCTAAAACAGTTAAAGGTAAGCTCAATTGGGTATTATAGTTGCCAGGGGTTGTATGCACTTTATATTTCATAGACAAAATGTGATAAATCATCTCTTTTGTGGTGGTTTTACCAGTTGAGCCGGTAACCCCAATCACTTTCATCTGCTTTTCTTTAATCATCTTTCTAGCTAGAGTTTGAAGGGCATCTTTAACATTTTCTACGAAAATTAAATCTAAATTGTAGGAGACCCCCTTATAATTTTTATCTACAACTGCTGCAAAGGCCCCTTTTTTTGCAACATCCATTAAAAAATCGTGGCCATCAACCCTTTCCCCTTTTAATGCAAAAAAAAGCCCCCCGGCTTTTACTAATCTTGAATCAATTGCAAAGGAAGTTACATTTAAGCTTGTATCTAAATTATTGTTTAAAATAGCTGCTATTTTTTTTAAAGGTATCCACATAACCGCATCATATAGTAACCGGCTTTTATTTTTCGAGAATTAACTTTTTTTAGATTTTTTTAATAGCAAAGGTAAAAAGCAAAGAAAGGATAAGCAAGTTATAGCCCCAATCATAGTGGGGGAAAGAATTTGGGAAACTTGTGGCATATGATCCATTTTAATTAATTCCCCTAAAGATGTTCCAACCGTTGTAAATAAAAAGGCAACAGGGATCATACCAAAAAATGTTGTGATGGCTATTTTTTTATAAGTAATTGGCAAAGATGCTAAGGCGACAGATACCCATGCAAAAGGAAAAACAGGTACAAATCTTAAAAAAAGCAAATAAAAGGTTTCATTTTTTGAAAATCCTTTTTGTATTTTTTGAAGTAATTTATTATTTTTATTGCTAAAGAAATTTTTAAATCCAAAGCGGCAGGCAAAAACAATGATCATAGCACCAATCATTGAGCTTAAGCTTATAATTAAAATACCTAAAATCTGAGGGAACATATACCCAACCAAAAGATCTAAAAGCAAAAGTCCAGGGATAAATGTAACAATTGCTGTGATGTAAAAACAAAAAGCCAGAAAAAAAGAAAGGGGGATATTCATCGAAACAAAATTTTTAATATCTAAATGTATTTTTTTCCAAACTTCCCATTTAAAATATTCAAATACTCCAAAAGCATATAATCCTGTGATTAATCCACTAAAAAATAAAGCCAAAATCAAAGGCTTAATAATACTTTTCATCTTACCCATAACAACATTATAAGGGATAATCAATACCTTGCAAAGAGAAATAGTAGTAATTTCCCCTTGCTCTTATTATAAACCCTTGCTATACTATTTTTTACCCTTCTGTTGGTGGCATAGCCAAGTGGTAAGGCCGTGGCCTGCAAAGCCTCTATCCCCAGTTCGAATCTGGGTGCCACCTAACACATTTTTTAAAGCAGGGCAATTTTTATGTTAAACATAATACCCACACCAATTGGGAATTTAAAGGATATAACCCTTCGATCTTTAGATACTTTAAAAAATTGTGATTATGTTCTTTGCGAAGACACAAGGAAAACAGGTTTTTTACTCCACCATTTTGAAATTTCTAAAAAACTTGTACCCTTTCATAAACACAATGAAAAAAAATTAGAGGAAAAAATATTACAGGATCTAAGCCAAGGAAAAAATATATGCTTAGTATCTGATGCTGGAACCCCCTCTATTAATGATCCAGGGGCATCTTTAATTGCAGCATGTCATGAAAAAAAACTTGCTGTATATTCTTTACCAGGGGCATCATCTGTTGTTACAGCTCTTGCTCTATCTGGGCTTATATATGATAAATTCCAATTTCTTGGGTTTTTTCCAAAAACACTTGCCAAGCAAAAATCACTCATCGAAACAATATTAAACTATGATGGGGTTTCTATTTTTTTTGAATCGCCAAATAGAATTATGAAAACAATCGGCCTTTTTCCAGAGCAAACAAAAATAATGATAGCAAAAGAGCTATCTAAAATGCATGAGGCGCTAATTATTACAAA
>JBIKKN010000165.1:0-2831 GCA_044360335.1 Chlamydiia bacterium
GGCAATTTGGGGATTTTTATAATGGGGCAACAATTATTATAGATCAGTATTTAACTTCCACAAAATCAAAATGGAAGGAGAGCTCTTCATTAATCCTATATCTTCCCCATGGGATGGAGGGGATGGGACCTGAGCATAGTAGCGGAAGGATGGAGAGATTTTTACAACTTGCTGCAAGAAAAAATTTAAGGATATTTCATCCTACAACTCCTGCCCAAATTTTTCATCTAGTAAGATCTCAAGCTCACTGTCAGGAAAAAATACCTTTAATTGTATTTACCCCTAAAAATTTACTTAGAAATTTAGGCTCAAGAGGGGCTGATTTGTTAGAAGGGAAGTTAGAGCAGATATTAGTTTTTGGAAAAGGGGATGAAAAGAGGATTGTTTTTTGTAGTGGAAAGGTGGGGGTAGAACTTGAAGAGCTAAACACAAAAAATCAAGTGGCAATAGTTAGACTTGAGCAACTTTACCCTTTTCCTGAGCAAGAGGTAGAAAGGGTTTTAGAAAAATTTTCTTCCGCAAAAGAGTTTATTTATCTACAGGAAGAGGGGAAAAACCAAGGGGCATACTCTTTTGTTAAAGAGTATATTCAAAGGATCATTGGAAAAAAAGGGGCATTAGAGTATGTAGGGATTAAAAGGTTAGAATCTACTGCAACAGGTTATTCTTCCGTACATAAATTTAATCAACAAAGGATCCTAAAAAAGGTCATAGAAGGTTAGTTACATGGGTAAAATTGATGTAAAAGTTCCATCTGTAGGGGAATCTATAACAGAGGTAACTGTTGGGAATTTTATGGTAGAAAGTGGAAGTTTTGTTACCGAGGATAAAGCTATTTGTGAACTTGAGTCGGATAAAGCGTCGGTAGAAGTTCCAGCTCCAAAAAGTGGGGTGATAACCTTTATAAAAGCCAAAGGAGATATTCTACAAATTGGGGAAGTTTTTGCAATAATTGATACAGATCAAAAAGGTAAAATCGAGGAAAAACCGATAGAAAAAAAACAGCTAGAAGAAAAAAAACCTGTAGAAGAAAAGCCAGAGCAGATAGTTATTCAAGATAGATCTAAAGTAAGATCTTTTATAGATGAGCATATTGAAAATGTTCAAAAATTAGAAGCTGTAAAACCTTTAGAAGAGAAAAAGCCCTTAGTGGAGCAAAAACCTTTAGAGCAAGATATAGAAAGAAAGGCGATGCCAAAGATTCGAAAGGTTATAGCAAAGCGTTTAGTAGGGGTTAAAAATGAAACGGCAATGCTTACAACTTTTAATGAAGTGGATATGTCGGCAGTAATGAAAATTAGAGATAGGGAAAAGGATAAATTTTTAAAAAAATATGGGGTAAAGCTTAGTTTTATGCCATTTTTTATGAAGGCTGCAGCCTATGCTTTAACAGAGTTTAAAGAAGTAAATGCCTATATAGATGGGGATGATATTGTATATAATAAAAATGTCCACATGGGGATTGCAGTAAGCACTAATAAGGGGCTTGTTGTTCCTGTAATTAGAGATATTAATAAGATGGGGATGGGGCAGATGGCTCGCTCTATGAATGAGTTTGCAGAAAAGGCAAGGGATGGAAAGCTTTCTATTAGTGATATGAATGGGGGAACTTTTACTATTACTAATGGAGGGGTGTTTGGATCGATGTTATCGACCCCGATTTTAAACCCTCCGCAAAGTGCTATATTAGGGCTTCATAATATTGTAGATAGAGTAGTTGCAATAGATGGAAAAGTTGAAATTCGTCCTATTATGTATTTAGCTTTAAGTTATGATCACCGCATCATTGATGGAAAAGATTCGGTGCAGTTTTTAGTAAGAATTAAACAGTTAATAGAAGATCCCACATTGTACATTTTAGGTGATTAATGGAAGAATTTGATGTTGTAATTATTGGAAGCGGGCCATCGGGTTATGTGGGGGCTATTTACGCGGCACAAAATGGCTTTAAAACGGCTCTTGTAGAAAAAGATGGACCTCTCGGGGGAACTTGCTTGAATGTGGGGTGCATTCCTTCAAAAGCCCTTTTACATGCTTCAGAATTGCTTTTTGGGGCAGAGGTTGAAGGGAAAACTTGGGGTATAAATGTAAAAAATGTAGATGTTGACTTTGATTTAATGATGAATAAAAAACAAGAGGTCATTAAAAAGTTAACAGGGGGTATTGAGTATCTTCTTAAGAAAAACAATGTTACAAGATTTAAAGGGCTTGGTACATTTTTAAACGGAAGTTGTTTGCAGGTAGGGGATCAAAAAATCACTGCAAAACATTTTATTATTGCAACAGGTTCAGAGCCCATCTCCCTTCCATTTTTAGAAATAGATGAAAAAACAGTGATCTCTTCAACTGGGGCACTCTCATTGAATAAAATCCCTAAAAAACTTCTTGTTGTTGGGGGAGGGGTAATTGGCTTAGAACTTGGCTCTTTTTATAAAAGGCTTGGCACTGAAGTTGTTGTTATTGAATTTTTAGATAAAATTATCAGTGAATATGATGAGGATGTTTCTAAAGTATTTCAAAGGATTTTAGAGCACCAGGGGCTGCAATTTCATTTAGGGGCAAAAGTAATAGGGGGAAAAACTCACTCTGAAGGGGTTGTTTTAACTGTAGAAACAAAGGATGGGCAAAAAGAATTTTCTGCAGACCATGCTCTAATTTCCATCGGAAGAAAACCCTATACAAAGGGGCTTGGCTTAGAAAATACAGATGTTAAAATTTCTAATAGAGGTTTTATTGAGGTGGATGGTTTTTTTAAAACATCAAGTGTAAATATCTACGCTACTGGAGATGTTATCGGCGGGGCTATGCTAGCTCATAAAGGGTCTCATGAA
>JBIKKN010000167.1:0-2804 GCA_044360335.1 Chlamydiia bacterium
TTAAATATATTTTCATAAAAAGGTTCAAGCTCTTTTGGCTCACCTAAATCCCCATAATGAATTATCTGAATAACAGACTGTGGAGAACCTGATCTAGATCTATTAAAATCATGAGTATTAGCAGCATCATAAGGAACAATCTGTGTACATAAATTTGACATAAAAAAATTTTTTAATAATTTCTTAATTAATACACTAATAATAACATACATTATAATAAATATATAACTTATAAATACAATAATTATGAATTATATATATAATACTGAAATAAAGTAACTTATGAAATAACGTTTTTGCAAAAAGGGAGCTATTTGGGCTTAAAAAAGCTCAAATAGTTGAAAAAGTAGGGGCAATTTGCAGCAGCAAAAGCTACCTTTAATAATAACAAAATCTTATGGTTATTGGATAAACAGACCTATTCTTCCTTATAGTCATTTTTTAAGTTAACTTTTAGGTACTTTTATAAAAATTCCATTAACTCCAAAATGTTTTAATTTTATTTCATAATAATCAAATTCTTCTGAAGTAAAAGCAAGCACAGTATTTGATGGCAAATCGGCTTTCCCATTTAGATTTAAAGTCACTCCATTAAAATTTAAAATTTCAGGTGATTTACCGTCATATTCAAAAACTTTTAAACAAGGATAACAAGTTCGCATTATAAAATTAAGTTCATGAGATGGGTCTTGCATACTTATAAGATACATACTTTTAGCTTTACCTTCTATAGTTTCAGTTTGTACAAATCTTAAAATTTTACCCTTAAAGCCTACATTAGTTTCAATACCTAGAGCTACTGGAACTGATTTAGTAAGCAAGTCTAGCAAAAGAGTTGTTGAATTAATTTCTGCAGGATAAAATGTAGATTTACCTTCTGTGTTTGGCTTTTTATCTTTGATCTTCCAAATTGAAACCCCATTTTCAGGATTTTCTATCACTTTTTGAATACGCCTATTTGGGTCGATTAAAAGATGATGGCCCCCTTTTTTATCGCCATTAACTATATGATTAAGATTATACATACGAAAATTTGGATCAATTTCTCTTATACCATTGAAAAATATTCTTGACCATTGTTGAATTCGTTTGATAGTATCATATAACTTAACATGACTATCCCCAGGATTATCTGAAGATTTAGTTAATTTGTTTGCTAAATCTAAAACTCTTTGTGAGATAATTTGAAAACGAGCTTTGTGCTCTTTCATATCATATTTTAGATCGTCATGATTATTTGATATAATAGAGATACATTCTTTGCTTATTTTACTAGAAAAATTTTTAAAAGTGATATTTTTAGCGATTTTTTTAGCTTTATCCTCAGTCTCTGATGCAAATATTTCCCTAATATATGTTTCCGTAAAACTAAATTTCTTTTCTCTTATTATGACAACTGGTTTTGCAATTTTTAAAGCAACTGAATCTATGGTTGAAACATTTATAACTGTGTCTGGCGAAGCTGATCCCCATCTATTAGGATCATAAAGAACAATATCTGTACATAAATTTAACATAAAACAACCCCTTTTTTATAATAATTTATTAATTAATATAATAATTATAACATAATTATAATAAATTTTTAATGTTTTTTAAATAATAACTATAATTAAGATCATATAGTATTTATGTTAAGCAACTTAAGAAATAATATTTTTGCAAAAAGGGAGCTATTTGGGCTTAAAAAAGCTCAAGGTAAGGCAAATTATAAGGCTTTTCATATATAAAAATTTATGTTAACTGATAAAGTATGGGTAAAATATTTTTAAGGGGTCTTTTAGCAATAGCCCCAATTACTATCACTATCATCTTAATTATTTGGCTTTACAACCATTTAGAGTATATATTTGGAGGAGCTATTGCATATTTTTTTCCAGATATTTATTTTCCAGGACTAGGAATAATTGTAGCCGCATTAGTTTTATTTCTCCTTGGTCTATTGCTAAATCATCTTTTGATGCAAAGAATTTATAACTATTTAGAAAAAAGCTTAAAAAAAATCCCTCTTTTAAAAACTATTTACACCTCTGTTACTGATTTAATGAGCTTTTTTAACGCTGGTAATAAGGATAAAAAAAACTTGGTAGTAATGGTTGACCTTGGGGGCATCCGTATGATGGGGCTTGTAACAAGAGAGTCTTTTAACGACCTTCCAAATGGTGTTGGTACAAAAGATGATATCGTCGTATTTTTCCCCTTTAGTTATCAAATTGGCGGATTTACTGCAGTTGTTCCTAAATCGCTGGTTAAGCCTGTTGATCTTTCTGTAGAAAAAGGGTTAAGATTTATGGCAACAGCTGGAAATCCAGGTGATGGCAAATAACTTGCCCCTTATTTTTACTCACCTTAGCACAAATAAGAAGGTTTTAGTACGGCTAAATATTTTTATTTTTGTGTAAGGTATGTTTTATACAGATCTAATGTACTGCTATTAAATTTTTTATATTTTGCTCGAAATAAAAAAACTAGCTATGCTACCCTTTCATTTTTTTTAAGGGGCTAACATGAAAATAAAACTACTTTTACTTTTTTTTATAATTTTTGGATCTGCTCAAGCAGAGGATAAAGATATTGAAAATCTTATAAATTCTTATTTAAAAGAGGTGGATATTCCATCTATAAATATTAGCGTTGTTACAAAAGATAAGATAATACACAAAAAATCTTATGGATACAGAAACCTAGAGCAGTTAATTCCTGCAACAGAAAAAACCCTTTATCAAGTGGGCTCTATTTCCAAATCGATTACAGCTGTTTTATTTGCAATATTTGCCGAAAAGGGAATTGTTGATATTGATGAT
>JBIKKN010000169.1:0-2782 GCA_044360335.1 Chlamydiia bacterium
AAAAGATCCTTTTGCCTATTTTTCCAACTAAATCATAGTATTATTTTTTTTAAAATAATGAAATAATAAGGTTAGCAGCTTTTTCTTGCTATATTTGGGGAAATTTAATATCCTATATAGGATTTTGTAGAACAAAGGACACAAATGTCATCAGTAAAAAAGAAACGCAAGCTTAAAATCAATAAGCATAAGCGTAAAAAAAGAAGTAGAAGAGACCGCCACAAAAATACATAATTATGTGGAAGTATCCTCAACACTTTGAAGTGATTGTCATAGGGGCAGGGCATGCTGGCTGTGAAGCTGCATATGCAGCGGCAAAAATGGGTGCAAAAACCCTGCTTCTTACTATGAATTTAGACACTATTGCAAAAATGAGTTGCAATCCTTCTATTGGAGGATCTGCAAAAGGTCAAATTGTACGCGAAATTGATGCTCTTGGTGGAATAATGGGTAAAGTTGCCGATTCCTCGGGTATAAATTTTCGAATGTTAAATAGATCTAAAGGGCCAGCTGTTTGGGGTCCAAGATGTCAATCTGATAGATTCCAATACTCTCAAGATATGAAATTTCTCCTTGAGTCCACACCAAATTTATCTCTCATGCAAGGGGATATACAATCTTTAATAGTAGAAAACAATATTATAAAAGGGGTAATAACCCCCGATGGTATTGCCTTTTATGGGGAAGCTGTTGTTCTTTCGGCAGGCACTTTCATGAAAGGGCTTATCCATATTGGAGATAAAACAAAAATTGGAGGAAGAGCTTGTGATCCTTCATCCCCCATTTCCGATCAATTAAAAGAGTTAGGGTTCTGTTTAGGTAGATTAAAAACAGGAACTCCTCCAAGAATTCATGGAAGGTCTATTGATTTTAGTGAGCTTGAAGAGCAAAAAAGTGAAGAAAATGTACACTTTTCCTATGCAAACGTTGAGAGAAAATTACCCCAAGTACCTTGTTTTATCACCTATACAAATGAGCAAACCCAAGAAATTGCAGCAAAAAATATTCACTTATCTGCCATGTATAGCGGAAAAATTCAAAGTAAAGGGCCAAGGTATTGCCCCTCTTATGAAGATAAGATCACCCGTTTTAAAGATAGAGTTCGTCATCAGATATTTTTAGAAAGGGAAGGTTTAAAAACTTTTGAATATTACGCTGCTGGGATTTCCACCTCTTTACCTTTTAATGTACAAGTAGAAATGATCCGTACTATAAAAGGATTAGAAAATGCCGAAATTACGAGAGCTGCTTATGCAATTGAATATGATTATGTAAAATCTTTACAACTAAAGGCAACGTTAGAAACCCATTTAATAAAAAATTTATTTTTTGCAGGGCAAATAAATGGCACCACAGGATATGAAGAAGCAGCCGCTCAAGGGTTAATTGCAGGTATTAATGCTTGTTTAAATGCAAAAGGCAAAGCTCCATTTATTTTATCTAGAAATACTTCCTATATTGGCGTTTTAATTGAAGATATCATCACAAAGGAGCTTTCTGAGCCATATCGTATGTTTACAAGCAGAGCAGAACATAGACTCCATCTTCGTTATGACAATGCAGACACAAGGCTTACTGAATTTGGTTATAACTTAAATCTTGTGGATGAAAAGGATTTTATTACTTTTAAAAATAATAGTAAAATTATTGAAGAGGTTGTTTCTACGTTACAAAAAACGCGCAAGGAAATAGATGGCAAAAGCTCCTTTCTATCGAGTTTTTTAGCTCGTCCAGAAAATTCTTATAGCGACTTAAAAAATCTTTATCCAGATATTATCGATGATTTGCACACACAATTATCTACTCGAGTAGAAATTGAGATAAAATATGCAGGATACATTGAAAAGCAGCTAAAGATACTTGAAAAACATAGTAAGCTTGACTCCCTTAGTATCCCTGAGGATTTAGACTATTTCAATATAAAAACCCTTAGAAAGCAAAGTATAGAAAATTTAGCAAAAACTCGTCCTCAAAATCTTGGCCTTGCAAGCCGTGTAGAGGGGGTAACTGCTGCAGATATTTCCATTTTAATGATAGTTTTAGGATATTAGCAAGTTTTCAAAGAGCTTTATTTTAAAACATCTCTATTACTTAATTGACTTTATCCTAAAAAAAATCGTATAAATAAAAAATATGCGTTATTTAAAATATCAAATTTTATTATTTTTATTGCTATCTCCTCTTTTTTCAGATGCAAATAAGATGCAAGCTAAAAAGCAGGAGGAAATTGTTTCCTCACAAGTTGCAGAAGGTAAAACTTCATCTACCTCTTCCGATGTTATGATTGTAGATCCAAAGGAGGTTTCAAAAGATTGGAAGCTTGCATTTATGATGCTACAAAATAAGGGGCTTGCAAATTTAGTTTTTCACTTAGAAGATGGCAGTGAAATTTCTCAAATTGATAGCATCGAAGCTCTTCCAGGGGGATATTTAATGCTATTGACAACAAAAAGTCTACACGGTCTTCAGTATAAAATTGTTAAAACTTCAGAAATATCATCATTAACTGCTAAATGACCATATATTCCATCCTTTTAGAAAACACCTCTATTGAAAATCAGCTAGAATTGGAAGAAAAGCTTTTAAAAAAGGACTCTCGATCTTTTATCCTTATCCATAAAAATCCCCTCCCAGCAATTGTTATGGGTGCTTCACAAAAAGCGCACACAGTAATTGATGAGATAAAAGCTTATGAAAAAAAAGTCCCAGTTATTCAAAGATATTCAGCAGGTGGCTGCGTTATTTTAGATAAAGATACCCTTTTGGTAACTCTTATATTAAA
>JBIKKN010000017.1:0-9698 GCA_044360335.1 Chlamydiia bacterium
AAGAGGAAATTTTTCGAAAGGATTTTCCAATGATTGGGCATATTTTTTAGAGATTTTTTATAAATTTTATGCTAATATACCTTATATGATAGATAATGCAAAGAAGCAACTACAGAGTTTAGAAGATGGGGTTTTACTAGGCCTTTCAGGGGGTCCAGATTCTATGTGTTTATGTGCTCTTTTAATGGAATTAAAAATACAATTTCAAATAGCTCATATTGATCACAGAATTTTTCCATCAAGTACCAAGGAGAAGGAAAGACTTGAAATGTTTGCTAAAAAAAATTCTATTGCCTTTCATCTTTGTTCTTTAGATCCACTCCCTTTAGGTAAAAAAAATTTAGAAGAAAAGTTAAGGGAAAAAAGACTTAATTTTTTTTCTTCTGTAATGAAAAAGAATTCTTTAAAAGTTTTACTCCTTGGTCACCAAAAAGAGGAAAGGGGAGAAACTGTAATAAAAAGATTTTTTGAAGGAGGGGATATTTTTAACCTTTCTGGAATAAAAAAATATACTACGCATCAGGGAATAACTATTTTTAGACCTCTTTTAGATGTATCAAAAAAAGATATTTTAAAGTATTTAAATGAAAAAAAAATTCCCTATTATACTGATCTTTCGAATTTTACAGGGGATAATCTTAGAGCTAAAATGAGAAGGAGCTTAATTCCAAAACTTGAAGGGGAGTTTGGGAAAAATATAGTATCTTCTATTTGCAATCTTGCAGATCAAGCAGAGGATTTACATCAGTACATAGATAAGCAAATAGAAAAAATTAAAAAATGGGCAATAGATAGTAAATATGGAGTGTTTTATCCTTATAAAGAGCAAATGGATCTATATTTATTTAATCTTATGATTTTAAAAGCTTTAAAAGAAAAAAACCTTTTAGTTTCTAAAGATCAGCGACTTTATATTAAACAAGGGGTTGCAAACAAAGTATTTGGAAAAAGTTTAATTTTTAAAAACTATACCCTCTATTTTGAAAAGGTAGGGATTTTTTTTGTTGATAACAAACAAAATCTTAACTCAATAGATATTGTAGATGAGGATGTTAGCTGGCTTGATTTTTGGAAAGGAGAAAACTTTTTGCATAAAATCGGAGAAATTTCTCTAAGTGAATATAAAAATTCCTTCTGCAAAAAACAAATTAGTGAGTATCATAGAAAATCTAAAACCCCTGTTTGGATCAGATCTTACTTACCCATTCCTTATAGACTCTGTATCTATAAGTTGAGTAAATATTCCTCGATAGAGTAAAATATTAGTTGTAATTCTTAAGATAAACGGGTAATACAGGAGTATAGAGAATTTTAATATATGTTAAAGAGAGCTAATTTATTATGAGTAATGACAATAAGAATCCTGATAGAAAGAAGAATTTCCCTGGAGTTTTGATATTTTTTATAATTGGAGCGTTTGCGCTTCTTTTAATGAAAAATACGGGTGCAGAGGAAAGGGCTAATGTTTCTTTTAGCCATCAAATTGAGCACTTGGTCAATTTAGACTTTTTGCAGGCAAAACATAGCAATAAAGTTGCTATAAATGATAATTTAGTCTCTTTTTCTGGAAAATTTCGAGATAAAAAAACAGAAGAAGGAGAAAATAGATTTCGCTTTTTAACATTACTTGATGAAAACAAAGCATTAAGTGTTGAGGATAAGCTTGCAAAAGAAAAAATGGCTGCATCAGAAATAGAGATGAAAAAGGCTGCCGCTTACTTTTATGAGCTTACAGGAAACACTAAAAGGGGTACTTTTGTTATTATTCCTAGATTAGATAAGCTTGGAATACAGTTGGATGAAGTAAGTTTAAATATGCAAAAAGATGATTTGCCTATTACAAATTTAAAAGAAGTAGAAAATTTATATGCGCAAGTAAAAAAAAGTAGTGGGGAAAGTTTAGAGCTTGAAACTCTTGAGATTAAATTAAAATCTCTTGTTGCCGACTTTAGATCTTCAAAACTTGGCATTGGTAAAAAAGAGCTTAAAAATATTTTAGAAGAATCAGAAAATTTACTTCAAAATTCAAAAGATATTGTAACTTTTGCAGTTGTTATAAAAAATTTGAAAAAGGTTGTATCCTCTTTAACAAAAGAGGTTGGGGGAATCAAATTATATGATCTTAGATCTGTAAGAAATTATTTAGAAAAAAGGGAAGAGTTTGTATCTATTGCAAGTAAATATCAAGACAATCAATTAAAGCTTGCAAAAGCTCAGTCAAAGGTTAACGATACTATTTGGTTTTTCAATAATGGAGAAGTATCTTCTAAAGCTTTAGTTGCAATGGATATAGAAAAATATCACAGATGGTATTTAGGGGCAAAATCAGAATGGGAGGGATTTGATAAAAATGCAGATCTTGTTTTTAGATCACCTGATCAGCCAAGAAATTTAGTACTTGAAAAAACATTTAAAAGTGAGCAACCTGCAGTAAACTATTTTAGCTACCTTTTTACCCTTATCCCTTTTCTTTTAATTGGTGGGCTCATGTATTTTGTATTTTCTAAACAGATGAAAGGGGGAGCATCCTCAGCGATGAACTTTGGTAAATCGCCTGCAAAACAAGTGCTTAAAGGGCAGCAAAAGATAACATTTGATGATGTTGCAGGGATTGATGTTGCTAAAGAAGAGCTTGAAGAGCTTGTTGATTTTTTAAAAGATCCTCAAAGGTATAAAAATTTAGGTGCACGTATTCCAAAAGGTATTTTATTAGTTGGTGCGCCAGGAACAGGTAAAACTCTTACTGCAAAGGCTGTAGCTGGGGAAGCTGGAGTTCCTTTTTTCTCCATTTCAGGGTCAGATTTTGTGGAAATGTTTGTAGGAGTTGGAGCATCAAGAGTTAGAGATTTATTTGAGCAAGCAAGAAAAAATTCTCCAAGTATTATTTTTATAGATGAAATAGATGCAGTTGGTAGACACAGGGGTTCAGGTTTAGGTGGTGGTCATGATGAAAGGGAGCAGACTTTAAATCAGCTTTTAGTAGAAATTGATGGTATGGATACTGTTTCTGGGGTTATTATTATCGCTGCAACAAATAGACCTGATGTTTTAGATAAAGCTTTACTTCGTCCTGGAAGATTTGACAGAAGCGTATCTGTAGAAATGCCAGATTATTATGGCAGACTTTCTATTTTAAAAGTTCATGCTAAAAAAGTAAAAATGGATGATGATGTGAACTTAAAAGAGATTGCAGGAAGAACAACAGGTTCTGTTGGTGCCGACTTAGAAAATATATTAAATGAAGCGGCTCTTTTTGCTGCAAAAAAAAGGAGAAAAAAAGTCACTCAAGAGGATCTTCGCTACGCTCAAGAAAAAGTTCAATTTGGAAAAGAGCGTAAAAGTATGATTATGAATGATGAAGATATAAAAACTACAGCATACCATGAAGCCGGACATGCTCTTTGCTCTATGATGCTTAAAACTTCTGATGAAGTTACAATGGTTACAAGAGTCCCTCGTGGTAGATCACTAGGAGCTACCCACTTTGAACTTAAAAAAAATCGGGTAAGCTATAGAAAGCAAGAATTAATAGATCAGCTTGTGGTTTTAATGGGGGGAAGGTGCGCTGAAGAAATTATCAATAAAGATCCAACAAGTGGCGCTCAGATGGATATTAAGCAGGCAACAAATATTGCTCGCTCTATGGTAAAAGAGTGGGGAATGAGTGATATTGTTGGGATGATTAATTATGGTGATGATGCAAATTCTAATCTTATGTCAGGTTTTCATGAAAGGGAGTTTTCAGAAGAAACAGCAAGAGTTATCGATGCAGAAATTAAAAGATTATTAGATGATGCATATAAAACTTCTATGGAGCTTTTAACTACAAATTTTGAAAAGCTAAACTTAATGGCAACAATGCTTATAGAATTTGAAGCCCTTGATAAAAGTGATTTAGATAAAATTTTAGATGGGTCTTTTTCAATAGATGATAAGAAAAAGAAGGTGGAAGAGTTTGAATCAGGAGCAAAACGTCTGCCGCCTGCCCTTCCAAAGGGTTTAAAAAAGCAAACAAACACCCCTCCTCATGAAGGTCCAGCTTTAGCATAAAAAAAGACCTTATCTGTTAAGATAAGGTCCTTTTTGACCTTTTTACTGTGGACCTTTAAACACATGTATAGGGAAATATTGCCCATCGCCATAGCTCATCGATCCTGAATGACTACTAAAAAGTGTCTTTTGTTGATTTATTTCTTCAGTTCCAGAAGCTAACCAATAATTTTGAAATTGACTTTGTATTTGGGTGTTTGTTGGAGGATTGGCTCCTCCAAAAAGTGTACCTTCTACTTTACCAATATTTGAAAAATATATACCATCTAAAGACATGTAATAATAGTTATTACCTATATAAAAGTAAGCAGTAACAATTTGTGATGCTGCACTATTAACCTGGACTTGAAAAGTTTTTTCATCTCCTTGATTGCTATTTCCAGAGTGAGATTTGAATGTAGTTGCAATGGGTGTATAGTTTGCTGTTCCTGTAACAAAACCATAGCTTGGAAATTGTGTTTGGATTTGGAAATCTGTAGGGGGAGTAACAACTCCACTAACAACATTAATATTCCCTAAATTTTTAAAGGTTTCTCCATCGATGCTCATAAAATAGCAGCTACATTTCATGTAAAAACTAACATTAAGTAAAGACATTTTTAAACTCCTTTTATTATTTATGTATAATAATCAATTTGTTAAATAAATAATTAAATGGCTTACTATAAATAAAATAGAGTTTAAAATTTAGGCTTCTACTTTAGCAGGCTTTGGAAGAAGAACTTTTCTGGAAAGCTTAATTTGTCCTCTGTCATTTATGTCGATTACTTTTACTTCAAGCTCTTGACCTTGTTTTAGGAAATCTTTTACATTTGTCACTCTTTCATGACAAATTTCAGATATATGACATAGTCCATCTTTATTACCAGGGAGAGTTACAAATGCACCAAACTCAACAATACTTGAAACTATTCCATTATAAGTTTTACCAACTTCAACCTCTGCTACAAGATTTTCAATCATAGCTTTTGCTTTATAAAGACTAGGTCCATCATTGGACATAATTTTTACAAGTCCTGTGTCGTCAATATCGATTTGACAACCAGTTTCTTCGATGATGGAACGTATCATTTTTCCACCTGGGCCAACAATGATACCAATTTTACTTTGCTTAACTTGAATAGATTCAATTCGAGGGGCAAAATCAGACAAGTTTTCTCTGGATTTTGAAAGTCCTTTATCCATTTGATCTAAAATATGGATTCGCCCTTGTTTTGCTTGAATAAGAGCAGCTTTCATAATAGATGCATTTATCCCTTCTACTTTTATATCCATTTGGAAAGCTGTGATGCCTTCCCTATCACCAGTAATTTTAAAATCCATATCTCCTAATGCATCTTCTAAACCAATGATATCAGATAAAATCATATACTTATCTCCCTCAAGGATAAGACCCATAGCGATACCTGATACAGATCTTTTTATCGGAATACCAGCATCCATCATTGCCAAACAGCCACCACATACAGATGCCATGGAAGAGGAGCCATTGCACGCTGTAATAGTGCTTTCAACCCTTACTGTATAAGGAAAAGATTCTTGAGATGGCATAACAGCTTCAAGAGCACGTTCTGCTAACTTACCATGACCAATTTCTCGTCTTCCTGGACTTCCCATCTTACCGCATTCTCCAACAGAAAATGGGGGAAAAGAGTACTGAAGATAAAATTTTTGAAGAAAATCACCATCTAAACTCTCATAACGCTGACCCATTGAGTCTCCACCAAGGGTACATACTGCAAAACTTTGTGTTTCTCCCCTTGTAAAAAGAGCAGATCCATGGGCTCTTGGCAGCAGAGATGTTTCTACAGAAATTGCCCTTATGTCAGAAGGAGATCTGCCATCTGTTCTCTTTTTCTCCCTTAAAACTTTTTCTCTAAGAACTTTTGCAAAGATCTTTTTCATACTAAGTTTTAACTCTAAAGAAGAAATATTAGATTCATTGATATTAATATACTGATTTTTAATTTCTTCTTCAATGTTTGCTAACGCTACTTCTCTTTCAGTTTTAGCTTTTATCTCAAAAGCAGACTCTAAAGCAGCTTTATAAGTATTTTCCATTTCTACTAAAATAGATTCTTGTGGAGTAATAACTTCTGCATTAAATTTATCTTTTCCAACAAGATTTTGAAAATCAGAAAGCTTGTTAGTAATATCTTTAATAGCTTCATGGCCTGTATTTATTGCTTCTAATACCTGATCTTCTGTTAAAAAATCTGCATAACCTTCTATCATTAAGATAGCATCATTTGTTCCAGCAAGCATCAAATCTAATTTAGATTCTTTCATCTGCGCGCTTGTTGGATTTATGATAAACTCATTTCCAATCATCCCGACTCGAACCCCAGCTATAGGCTTTGGAAAAGGAACATCAGAAATTACAAGGGCAGCGCTTGCTGCAGTAATTGCTAAAGGCTCAGGTGGAGATAACTCATCGTAGGACATAACAGTCACTAAAATTTGTACTTCGTTAAAATAGCCTTCCGGAAACATAGGCCTAATAGGTCTATCAATAAGACGGCTAACAAGTGTTTGCTTTTCTGTGGGTCTACCTTCTCTTTTAATAAAGCCACCAAGAGTTTTTCCAGCAGAAGAAAATTTCTCCTGGTAGTCGACTCTTAAAGGTAAAAAATCACAATCAGGGTTTGCTTTTTTGTTACCACAAACTGTTGCTAAAATGTGAGTATCTCCACACTCAAGCATAACAGCTCCACCGGCAAGTTTTGCTATTTTACCTGTTTTAAAAATTATTTCTTTGCCATGAATCTGTATACTAGTTGTTTTTTCTTCCATTTAGATCTTTTGCCCCACTTTTAGCCGTTTTTCCGTTTTTATATTACTGCACTTAAAAAATAAAATTTATTTTCTAAGACCTAGTTTTTGAATCAATTGCTGATATCTTGGAGTATCTGTAGAATTTAAATAAGCTAAAAGCCTTCTTCTTTGTCCTACATGTTTAAGTAAAGAGAGTCTTGTTTGGTGATCTTTAGGAAATTCTTTAATATGATCTTCCATCTCTTTAATTCTTTCTGTTAAAATAGCAATTTGCACATCTGCTGAACCTGTGTCTTTTTCATGTAATTGGTATTTTTTTGTAATTTCATCTTGTGTGGTTTTGTCTAAACTCATCTTTTTCTCCTAATTCGAATAATTTCACTGCTATCATTTTAACATCTTTAGTATAATAAGAGCAATTGATTTTACTACTATCTTTTCGATGACACATAAAAAATTTAATTCTTTTGATGAAATGGCAATGGATTTGGCTATACAAGAGGCTGAAAAAGCATTTTTAGCAGATGAGGTTCCAGTTGGAGCTGTGCTAACTTTAGAAAATAAAATTATATCTACAGGATATAATAGGGTTCATGAGTTAAAAGATAGCTCAATGCATGCAGAGATGATTTGTTTAAAAAAAGGGGCTAAAATTTTAGGCGACTTTAGATTGGTTAACTGTATTTTATATACTACTTTAGAGCCATGTGCAATGTGCGCTGGAGCTATTATTAATTTTAGAATCAAAAAAGTTATATGGGGAGCTAAAGATTTAAGAGTTGGAGCATCTGGTACTTTATATAATCTTTTTGATGGCAGACATCCTATACACAAGGTAGAATTTGAAAGCGGTTTGATGGAGGAAAAGTCAGCAAACCTTTTAAAAATGTTTTTTAAAAATAAAAGGGTAAAAAATGAAAAATTTATTTGAAGATTTAATAAACTATCAAAAAAAGAAACTTTTAACACTAGCGCAGGAGATTGTTCCCTCTATTACAGAGGAAGATCTTCTTCAGCCATTTGATTTTGAAAAGCTAGAAAACAATCCCTACTTTCGTTATGAAGAAGGGATTTTACACGGGCTAATGTCAGCAAGGGCTGCAGTTTTTGCAAATGCCAATGAAATTTTTAATTAACTTGAGTTAAAGAGAGTTTTTTTGCTTTTTGACTTTTTTAGAATACTTATAGAGTCTAAATTTTTCATAAAAAGTTAAAGAGTTTTTTCCCTCTTTTGAAATTTTTTCAAGACATGCGCCTATAAAATTTTCTTCACTTAAGATAGCTTTGCCAGTTTTAATATCAAAAATCCTTGGCTTGTGTGTGTATTTTTCAAGTTTTGTAGAATCGTAGATAGAAAAAAGCTTCCCCTTAGATAGATAAATAATAAATTTATCAAATTTTTTCATAAATGGATATGGACTCTCAATTTTCCAAAAAAATAATATATATAGGTAGGAGGCTAACGATGCTGCAAAAGTTGCAAAAAACTGCACATAATTGCCAGTTGATAAATTCATTAAAAGCATTATTCCTATTAAGCTTGGTACTAAATTTTTTCCTTTTACAGGGTTTGAAAAAAATATCATTAGATCTAGTTTTGGGAATAAAAAAACTGTAGCTACTAAAAGGCTAAAAAGGGCACTTGAAGGTCCTGCGTAGCTAATATTTAATCCAAAATATAAAATAGTTAAAAAAGCAGCAAATCCGGAAATTAAACCGCAAAAAAGAAAGTAAAGAATAAATTGAATTTCCCCTTTATTTATTGCTATAATTGTTCCAATTTTTTGAAGGAGCATTAATCCAAAAAACAAATTAATTAAATAAAAAATATGTAACCCATGAGGGGCTGGATAAAAAAATAAATGGGTAAAAAATTGCCATATTTTGAAATTTGAAATAGTATTTAAGTGGATAGAAAGCAAATTTGTTAAATTTGGAAAACTTAAAACAGAAGGAAAAATTTTATTTAACGTACCTGAGAGTAAACTCAAAGATAGAATAAAAATTATAAGTATTTTTATAGATTTCAAGGGTTTCATCAAAATTCCTCAATAAATTTAGTCTATTATATCAGAACTTAAAAAAGATGACAACTTTTCCTTGTTTTTTAGTGAGAAAGAGTATATCCTTAAGCCACTTTTTATGAATTAGGAGAATAGTATGAAAGAAAATCAAAATGTAGAGTATAGAGATGTTGTTTTTGTGGATATGAGCTCTAACAAAAAATATCTTTGCGGAAGTGCTGTAAAAACAAAGGAAACAATTGAGTACGAAGGAAAGACTTATCCATCTGTAAAAGTGTCTATTTCTTCTTCTTCCCATCCTTTTTTCACTGGTGATTCAACATTTGTGGATTCTGAAGGTCGTGTGGACAAATTTAACAAAAGGTATGCAGCAAAAGTCGCTACAGCTTCTTCTTTAAAAGACGAAAAAGAAGAAAAGGACTCAAAAAAAAAGGCAGCAAAACCAAAAGCTCCAAAAAATAAGTAAAAATAAATTTTAACCTTATTTAAGGACGTTTTATGGAAATTAAGGTAAAGGGAATGCTTGCAAAGCTTTCTGAAATAGAAGCCAAGATGGGATCTCCCGAAATACTTGCTGATCGGAAAAAGTATATGGATTGTGCCTCTGAGTATAAATATCTTACTAAATTAAGGGATATTTGGGAAAAACTAGAGCAGATAGAGGCCTCCATTAAAGATGATCAGAATTTTTTGAAAACAGAAACGGAAATTGAACTTGTTGCAGAAATTGAAAAAGAATTATTTGAGCTAAGAAAACAAAAAGATATTTTAACCAAGCAGATTGAATTTTTAATTATTCCTCCAGATCCCCTCGACAATAAAGATATTATAGTTGAAGTAAGAGCAGGA
>JBIKKN010000011.1:0-10254 GCA_044360335.1 Chlamydiia bacterium
ACATTTGGCCTAGAAGGAATAGATGGATTTTCTAATAGGGCGGAAAATTCTTTACCAGATCTATTGATTACAACTATCCCTAAAACATTTGGCAAAATGCTAACTATTTTTTCTGGAAAAGCTAACATATTAGAAAGGCTTATGGAATATAGCTTTAAAGACTGCTCTTTATTCCCCCCATCAACCTATTTAGGTATGTTTGATGCTTTTTTAACTATTATACCAATTCTTACCACTCAAAGAGATGCAATAAAAGCTTTTGTACATAAGTTAAAACATAAGTTCCAAACAGATTTAGTAGTTTTTAGCCCCTTATTTTGTTTTCCTTTAAACTCCTATGAAGAAAAGATCCATTTTGCTAAAAGCTTAGTAGACAAAGGATTTTTGCTCCCATCCTCCTCATTTACAAAAGATACTTTTGATCTTTGCTTTCATATAAACTACCTTTTAGAAGAAAAATCTATCCAAGCCGTTTATCAAACAAAGCATGCTCTTTCTGTAAAGCCAATTTGTCAAAGTATTTAAAGGAATTGATTAAAAATCACTTGTAGATAATTATAATTTGGTATTTATAATTAAAGATATAATAAAAAATAATTTTAATTATGAATTTACAAAAGATTTTTCCAGTACTTTTTCTTTTTTACTCAAGCTTTATATTTGCAATTGATGGCCGAATTGATTTAACTATTTCCATACCAGATTTTTCTATAGATCAAGAAGAGGGAGAAAACCTTTCAGATGTGCAAGTAGAAATTGGATCATTTTTTATCCCTAACCATCAACCTTACCCTTTAACCCCAGATCAAAACAAAAAAAATGCCACAGTTGATCCTATTTTTTCTACCAAAGAGGCATTTGCAATTTTTGATAATAAAGGAGCACTATTTTATAATGTTCCAAGAGGCAAGCTTTTATCTTTACACCTTACCATCAATAAGCAAAATAAAAATTCCCCCCTTTTTGTTTCTATAGGATCAGAAGTTTCTGACTGTTTTATGCTAATGCCAGAAAATAAGCAAGATCCACCTATAAAGGTAAAAGTTTTCCTTATTGATCAAAATAGCTTAACCCTTGTTCCTTCAAAAATAGAAGTTTTGCCCAACCAATGGATAAAAATAGATAAGGTAGAAGGAAAAACCCTATTTATCTTTATTCCAAACAAAGGAAAAAAATCTTTTCAAACAGTTAATTTTAATAACTATAACTTTCCACTAAGGGTAACTTACCATGCTCCGTAAAATTTTTTATCCCTTATTTTTTTGTTTGGCTTTAAATCTTCATGCAAATTTAGCAGAATTTAATGTAGTAGTTAACTTTTCTGTGCCAGTTTCAGTTACAATTAGCGCTTCAAATCTTACCTACTCATTTTCTCAAAATGAAGCTAAATCCCTTGTAAACAGTGCGAGCCCCTCACTAGTTGGAACTTTTGATATTACAATTGTCTCATCCACATCTACAGATTTTACCGTTTATACCTATGCTGAATCAAAATATATAAATCCATCCTCAAAATTTCAAGCCCTTTCTAGTAGTAGTGAAACTCTCCCTTGCAACCTTTTATTTTACTCAAATAAAAATGCTTCCGGAGACTTAACTTCTACTGAACTTATAAATTTAACAACTTTCATTCAACATCAAGGAAGCAATCCTCAAAATACTATACAAAGGACAATTTCTGTTTTACTTGCTCCTAATCAAATAGCAGAACTCAAAAATAAAACTTATACGATGAGTTTATTTTTTAGGGTGGAAGGGGTATAATATGAAAAAAAGTACTATTTTTTACCCCCTTTTCTTCTTATTTGCCCTCCATATTTTATCCTTACCTGCAGCAAACCTCACCGTTGTGGCTTTTAGGGGGGAAGCTGCCTGTGTAATTGTTAGCTCAAGCTCAGTTACAACTACTTGGGATACAGGAGAATCTTTTGACTTAGGCTCAACTCCCATCTCTATTGGAGAGTTAAATTTAATACTTTATAACAATACTGGGGAAACTTCCCATAACTTGGAAATTTATTCTGAGTATTTTGATGGAGTAAACAATCAATATGTAATTAAAAATGGGTTTGCCACAATAAAACTAGAAGTCTCTAGAAATTTTGATTTTAATGGCAATACCACTGCTTTTACTGTAATAAATCCTACGTCCAATCCATTTGCTTTACTTTCAAGTAGCGCGAGTTTACAAAGCTCCTATACTATGAAATTTAGTATGGTGGGCTCCCCTTCCAATCTTTATAGAGATGGGGAATATAGATCCTCTATTACAATCCGCTTTATTGGATCCTAAAAAATACTTATGGACAAATAATTTAAAAGTAATTAATAGAAGCATATACTTAAAATTATTTTAAAGAGGGAAAAAATGTTCAAAAATACCTTAAAAAAAATAGCACTAAGTGCAATTTTTATTATATGCATAAACTGTAAGCTAAATGCAGCATCCAGTGAAGGGTTAGTTGTAACAGCAACGCGCGCTGCTGTAAACACCTTAACACTAAGTTCTGCAACTTTAACCTATGCTATCAACCCAGCAACCTTTGATAATTCCGGCTCAGAAAATGAATCTTTAGGAACAATTACTGTTACTGCCACAAAAGAAACATCTGACTCCCATGGGGTAACAATCACTCAGTCAGACACATACCCTGCAACAGGTGGCAGTAACCCAACAGCCGGACAATGGGCTCTTTTTAGAGGGGCAACAGCTAGTCAGTTTATGTTACTACTTTTGCAAAGTAACGTTGCAACTTCCGCTACAACAACATTTACTGCAACTTCTGCGCAAACTATTATTAAAACAAGTCAAGCAACACCCGCTGCAAATTTAACAACTGCCACAACATCCACTTATTCCTCCCAAACTTTGACCCTCACTTTTAGAGTTGTAGATGGACCAGGTATTGATCTTACCCCTGGAAGTTATGTAGGAAACTTTACAGTTGCAATAGGAGCTGCAATTTCTTAAGTTCTTAAACAATTTGTAACATTAGTAAATGCCAAAGGAGCGATCTTTTGGCATTTTTTTTATTTACTTATATATTTATATTTTTAATGATTGCCCTTATGCGCTACCTATTTTTCCTATTTAGTTTTCCTATTTTTATCATCTCAGATGTTTTGGAATTAGAGCTTGAGGGGGTAATTGGAGCAGAGCGTTTTGTGATTATTTCTTTAGATACTATTGAAAACACTATAGATAGCTGGAATCCCCCTCTAGAAAATACTTTTTTTTTAGGGGCAACAGAGCTTAACATCTTTAATAATCAAGGGGCAGGGTCGGTACAAATTACAAATACACAGTACGATGGGGTAAATTCCATATTTTGTGCCCAATTATCTGGTGGCGCCCCCACTGATCAAATAAAATTACTCTTAAAAATTGATAGAAATACAAGTGGAACTATTATTTCATCCAGAAACTTAAGTTCCCTTGCAAATCCTGTGGTTATTAGATCCGTTGCAGGAAATATTCAAAATGAGCAAACAACCATTGAGTTTTATCTTCAGCATCATCCATCAAATGTCATAAAAGGTGGCTCTTATGTTGCAAATTTTATTTTTGCATGGGCCGATTAAAAAGAGGCAAGAGTGAGTAAAAGGAAGTTTTTATATCTACCAGGTTTTAGGATATTTAATTGATTTGCCGCAACTTTTATAGTGATAGTATGCACCTCATTATTGATATTTCCATCGGCTGGATTTCTCCTGCGAACAATAGAATTGTTTACAAGGGTAAACGGACCGCCGGCAGTGCCATTTATTGATCTGTTACTTGTAACCACTAAATTTAATAATGTTGTGGCATCTATATTCCCATTATTTAAAAATCGCTGTAGCCGCATAGTAGTACCATTAACATAATTAGAAGTTATAGTTGTTGTATGAGTTTGCCCCCCCATTGTAGTTGTATCATTAAAAGTAACGGCAAATGTCCCCATAGTGATAGAAGAGGCTGCATTTGCAGTAATTTCTGCTGGAGTAAACTCACGTATTAGTGTTTTATTGTCTACAGTAACAGAAAAACTAGAAGTAATAGATGCCCCAAAACTTCCACTTGTATAGGTTTCCCCATATAAGAAAAAAACAAATCCTATCCAAAAATAAATCTTTTGCATACTTTTAGAATGAACTACTTAAAAATTTTTTTAAAGAAAATTCTCTCTTTTTTTATATCTATAGGGCTGATAAAGTAAAAAATAACTTTTAAAAAAGGATGATTGTATGAAAGGAGAATTTCCGAAAAAATTATTTGTAACTGGTACTGATTCGGCAGTTGGTAAAACCCTTGTTTCTGCGATTTTAACATTGGGATTAAAAGCAGACTATATAAAACCTATTCAATGTGGAGTTACCCCTTGTACTGATACTGAATGGGTTCATGAGGTAACAGGTCTTCATAAAGATCATTTTTTAAAGGAGATATATAGATTTTTCGATAGCCACGGCCCAAATATGCAACATACCGATGTAAATATCAAAAAGCTACTTTTTGAAAACCTCCCAAATACCCATGGTCATTTAATTGTGGAAGGAACAGGTGGGCTTATGATCCCTATCTATGGGGATTATTTTCAGGTAGATTATATTGCTGATTTAAAAATTCCAGCCCTCCTTGTGATTAAAAATAAAAAAGGTGCAGAAAACCAAGCAATCCTTTCTATAGAAAAACTAAAGGCAAAAAAAGTACCTTTATTTGGAGTGGTTTTAAATGGTCCAAAAGATAAAATGGTCAAGAGAAATATTTTAGAATATTGTGGGTTTCCTACTATTTTTGAATTAGAAGATATAGAGCATATCACTGAAGAGTCCTTACAAAAAGCTTTTGAAGAGACTTTTAATCAATTCTCTATACATTGAAATTAATAGCTTTTACTTTGGAAACTGCAATATATTTAAGCATAGAAGCAATAAGTTTTTTAGATGTAAGGGTAAGGTTTGTCATTTGAGCATAATTTTTCCACTGCTGATCCATTTGATCCAATGTATTATTATAAATGTCTACAAGGCCGCTTTTATTTTCTTCTAAAATTTGCTGATCTGCAGCAAGAGGATCATAAAGAGCGTTGCTGCCATCTAAATAGGCATTGATCCCAATAATAGTATTGTATAAATATCCCACTTGAATTACTTGAGAGTCTGATATTTTTTGAAGAGTTTTACTAAACTCTTCCACTAAAGATACAGGGAACATTCCAAATATAAAATAGATAGAGTAGGTTCCTACAGCTAAAGTGGCAATTTTTGTAAAATCTACTTGGATAGTAAATTGAACCTGCTGTTGTACATTACCCTCTTTAACCTCCACTAAATAGGGATAAATAAGACTTGGGGATAAAACAGCGCCAGTTGTGGAGCCAAGCCAAAGATTATAATCTAATAGCTCTGAATAAATGGTGAGAAAACCGTTATCCTTATTATATCTATAATCTTTAAGATTTTGATTGATTCCAAACTGCGAAGTAATATTTGCAGATTGTAACTTATAATAACTTTTTGCTTTTGGATCTAAATTAATTCCCCACTGATAAACTTGCCCAAAAAATTGATACCCTTCAGGTAGTATTGGATTTGGATTTGCAACAACTGTAAAAGTAATATCTACATCTGTTAAAGTTTCAACCTCCTCTTTTGTATAAGTTTGTAAAACTTTTTCCACACCTATATATGCTACCCCCCCATTTATATATTTTGCATCCGATGGGTAAAATGGAGGAGCCTCTACTTGTAAAAATACAGATCCATCTTGCCCTTTGTTTAAAAAGAAATAGACTTGTCTGTTTGCATTATTTGCTGAAGAATTAAAAAACTGCTCAGGATTTGGCTCAAGTATAATATCCCCTTCTAAACTTATGGTTAAAAGGAGGAAAGCTAACCACCACATAGTTGACCTATTTTACCTTTTTAAAGGAAAAGATGCCAATATTTGCTCCATCACATGATCCACTGTAAAGCCAAAATCCTCCCTTAAATCTTCTATAGGCTCAGATTTTCCAAAGGTATCAATACTTATATTTACCCCATCTTTTCCTGTATATCTTTCCCATCCAAAGCTAGATCCAGCTTCAATACTTACACATAAACCTAGATTTTTTCCTAAAATACTTTCTTTATATTCTCTATCCATTGTTTCGAATAAATCCATACAAGGCATACTAACAACCCTTACATTTTTAGAAAATTTTTCTGAAAAAAGCCTTTGCTGCACCTCTTTTGCAAGGTAAAGCTCAGATCCGGTTGCAATAATTGTAATATCTATTTTTTTACTTTTATCTTCATGAATTAAAATATAAGCTCCTTTTCCAACTGTTTGATCAAAATCCTGTTTTGTCTCCTTTAATGTTGGAAGAGCTTGCCTTGTAAATATAAGGGCGCAAGGGCCATCTATTCGATTGATAGCAACCCACCAAGCTCCTACTGCTTCATAAGCATCCCCTGGTCTAAATACAAAAAGATTTGGCATTGCTCTAAGAGATGCTACATGCTCAACTGGCTGATGAGTAGGTCCATCTTCCCCTAAAAAAATAGAGTCATGGGTAAACACAAATAATGTTGGATGCTTTGAAATACAGGCAAGTCGAATAGCATTTCTCATATAATCGGAAAAACATAAAAATGTACCCACAAAAGGTCTAAAATATAAAGTAGTAAGCCCATTTGCAATTGCAGCCATTGCAAACTCCCTTACTCCATATTTGATATTTCTTCCGTTAAAGTCCCCCCTTTTTATGATTTTATAATCACTAAGCATTGTACAATCTGATCCTGAAAGGTCAGCTGAGCCGCCAATTAAAGATGGAACATATTTTGCAATGACTTTTAAAGCTGCATTAGATGCAGCTCTTCCTGCAATTTTATCTTCAAAGGAAATTTCTAAAAGGGCTTTTTTTAATTCCTTTGGTACAAAAAAATCTTTTCTCCCTTTAAGCTCTTTATAAAGCTCTGGATATTGCTTTTCATAAGAAAATAGCATCTGTTCAAAATGCTTTTTATTCTTCTTTTGTACTTCTTTTCTTTGATGGAAAAAGTCTTTTACCGAAGATGGAACATAAAATTTCTCTAAACTTATCCCCAAAGCTTTTTTTGTAAGAGTAACTTCTTCTTCCCCAAGTGGCGATCCATGCACTTTATGCGATCCTGCCTTATTTGGAGAGCCAAAACCAATAACTGTATTACAAACTACAAGTACGGGCTTTTCTTGCGCCCCTCTAAGGCTCATTAACACTTCAGAAACTTCTTCAATATCATTACCATTTTCGATTTCAACCACATCAAATCCATAAGATTTATACCTTAAAATATCATCGTCACTACAAGAATCAGAAAATGCACCATCTAGAGTAATATTATTTCTATCATACAAAAGTATCAAATTATTTAATCGGTAATGCCCTGCAAAAGAAGATGCTTCATGAGATACCCCCTCCATAAGACAGCCATCTCCTGCTAAAACTACTACTTTATTATTAAAAATAGCAAATCCATCTTGATTAAATTTTTCTGCCAAAACTTTTAAACCAAAAGCAATACCTACAGCATTTGCAACACCCTGACCAAGGGGCCCTGTTGTAACTTCCACCCCCTCTGTATCTAATTTTTCAGGATGACCCGGGGTATTTGAATTTTTTTGTCTAAATTTTTTTAAATCTTCAATGGTTACATTATAACCTGATAAATGCAAAACAGAGTATAAAAACATACTCCCATGCCCTGCTGACAAAACAAAATGATCTCTGTTAATAGCATTTTCATCATGTGGATCGTAATTTAAAAATTGCCCCCATAAAACAGCCCCGATTTCTGCGCACCCAAGGGGAAGTCCAGGGTGACCTGAATTTGCCTTTTCCACCCCATCCATTGATAGAGCTCGAATAGTATTTGCAACCTCTTGATACACTTTTTTTTGATGCTTTTCTAACATAGTTTTTTGTCTCTTCTTGCAATTGTTAATAGTTTTATTGTATTATACATTCTATTTAAAATAGGGAAAAACTTCTAATGAAAACTAAAGATATTAAAAAAAAGTTTCTTAAATTTTTCGAAAACAATGGTCACACTATTGCCAAATCCTCTTCCACAATACCCTTTAATGACCCCACTCTTCTTTTTGTAAATGCTGGGATGAATCAATTTAAAGACTATTTTTTGGGAGAAAAAATTGCTCCTAATAAAAAAGTAGTTAGCGCTCAAAAATGTATTCGAGTGGGAGGAAAGCACAACGATCTAGATAATGTAGGGCATACTTCTCGCCATTTAACATTTTTTGAAATGCTGGGCAATTTTTCTTTTGGGGACTATTTTAAAAAGGAGGCTATTAAGATGGCCTTTGATTTAACTACTAATTCGTTAGGAGTAGATATAAAAAAAGTATTTGTTAGTGTTTATGAAAAAGATTTAGAAGCCTTTGAACTTTGGAAATCTTTTGTTCCAGAAAAACAAATTGTTTTTATGGGAGAAAAAGATAACTTTTGGTCAATGGGTGAAACAGGTCCATGCGGCCCTTGCTCAGAGCTTTACTTTGATAGAGGAAAAGAATTTGGAGATTTTACATCTCCTGCAGAGGATAAAGATGGAAAAAGATTTATAGAATTTTGGAATTTAGTATTCATGCAATTTAATAAAGATTTAGGGGGAAAAGTTTCATCTTTACCTTCCCCTTCTATTGATACAGGACTTGGGCTAGAAAGGATGGCAGCTCTTCTTTCTTCTAAAGAAAGTGTTTTTGAAACAGATATTTTTGTTGCAATTATCGATAAAATTTCTCTTCTTTCTAGCACTCCTTATAAAGAAAATAAAGCCGCTTTTCATGTAATTGCCGACCATTTAAGGGCTTTATCTTTTGCAATTGCAGATGGGGCTATCCCATCAAATGTGGAAAGAGGGTATGTTTTAAGGAAAATTTTAAGACGGGCAGTTCGCTATGGCAGACAAATTAATATAAATGCCCCTTTTTTAGCAAAACTTGTTCCCACCCTTATTGATCAAATGGGGGAAGATTACCATGAACTTTCTTCCGGTAAAAGTCGTATAGAGGAGCTATTAACACTTGAAGAGGAAAGTTTTTATAAAACCCTTTCTCGTGGGGGAAATATTTTAAACTCTATCATTGAAAAATCTAAACAAACCGCTTTAAAAGAAATTAGCGGCAATGATGCTTTTATATTAAAAGATACCTTTGGCTTTCCCCTTGAAGAGATTTGCCTGCTTGCAAAAGATCATCACTTAGAAGTAAATTTAGAAAGCTTTAGCATTTTAGAAGAGGCTGCAAAACAAAAGTCTAAACAAGCACACAAATCTTATGTTCAAGAAGTAGATAAAGGGGTATTTACTACATTTGTAGAAAAGCACGGAGCTAACGAATTTTTAAGAGATACCCTTAAAGCCAAAGCAACAATTTGTGGGATTTACCATAATGGGGAATTTGTAAATAGCTTAAAGCAGGGGGAGCATGGCTCTATCATCCTTAATAAAACCCCCTTTTATGCAGAAATGGGGGGGCAAAGGGGCGATCTTGGAACCATTTACCATCATGGAGCAGAATTTACAGTAGAGGATTGTAAATCCCCCTTCTCTGGAGTATTTTTACACATAGGAAAATTGGAAAAAGGTGAACTTATAGTTGGTGAGCCTATCGATGCATCCATTCAAACAAATGTTCGTATCCATACAGAAAAAAACCATACAGCAACCCATATGCTACATTTTGCTTTAGAAAAAGTTCTAGGGGCGCATATTAAACAAGCTGGCTCTTACGTATCGGAAAACTCCCTTCGACTTGATTTTACGCATCATAAAAAAGTAACAAGGGAAGAGATAATACAAATAGAAAAAATCATCAACGATGAAATTATGATAGGTCACGATGTGACTATTAAAGAGATGAAATATAAAGATATTGCTGGTAATAGCGATGTAAAACAACTATTTGGAGAAAAATATGGGGAAAGTGTAAGAATTGTCTCTATTGGAGATTTTTCTAAAGAGCTTTGCGGGGGAACCCATATTAAAAATACTAAAGAAATTGGACTTTTTCGTATCACTAAAGAGATGAGCGTCTCTTCTGGAGTTCGAAGAATAGAAGCTGTAACATCCAAAGAGGCTTTAAATTTTATAAACGAAAAAGAAAATCTTTTACATGCTTTTTGTGAAAAAATAGATGCTCCAGACACCAAAGCTTTTGAAGCTTTTACAAAAATTTTAGAAGAGCATAAACAGATGAAAATCCTTTTGAAAAAATTTCAAAAAGAAAAA
>JBIKKN010000012.1:0-10252 GCA_044360335.1 Chlamydiia bacterium
TATAAACTCTAATTGTAATCTTGAAATTGAAGCAGCTGAAAAAATATTTGGACTTTTTTTTAATGTAAAAGTAATTTAAAAAATTCTTTCTTGCGAAAAAATCTCTCTATATTGTATAGTCTTTAAATTAAGTTCTTCTAGACTAAGATAGAAGAATCTGCTGAAGATGGCTAGGTAGCTCAGTTGGTAGAGCAGAGGACTGAAAATCCTTGTGTCGCCGGTTCAATTCCGGCTCTGGCCACCATTTTCCCATTATGATCAAATGTCTCTTTATTGCCCTATTTTTTTGCCGAGTAGCTTTTGCTGACCAAGGGTATTTTTTTATAGGGGGATTTGAAAGGGGGGTAGTACTTTCTGAAGTTTATAGACCAAAGCAGCCGCTTATGTGGAGCGCGAAACTAAAAGTGGACAGGGCTGTTATTATAGCTTATGAAAAGCAAATCTACTCACTATCTTCCTACCTTGAATTTTATGGGGGAGTAAGTTTTGGTTTTTTACAAAAGATTACAGAGGTAGAAGATAAAGCTCAAGTAACAGGGGGTTATTTACTCACAAGGCTTTATTTCTTAAATAAAAAAAATCTAAAATTGTTTTTTTTGTGGAGTCCAGCAGGACCTAGTTTACTCAGCAAAAACAAGTTTTCATCCACAGAGTTTTCTAATAGATTTGTATTTCAAGATCAATTTGGGATTGGCGGCAGAGTAAAAGGGGATAAAGAATACGAAATATTTGCAAAACTTTACCATTTTTCTAATGGTTCTTTATTTCCTATAAATGGAGGAATAGACATCCCCCTTTTAGTTGGAATGGGAGTAAGGTTTTAAAGGTAGCGTTTGCCGTCTAATTGGGCAAGGGTCTTAATTTGGGCTTTTAAAAGATCTATTCCGATATTTTCTTTTGCTGAAATTACAATTATTTCTGCTTTTTGGCCGCAAAAAGCCTCTTTAAAGGCTTTGATGTAATTTTCTGCCCCTTCTAATTCGCATTTGTTAAGAACGATGATAGAGGGTCTTTCTAAAAGCTTTTTATTGTGGCAAAATAGCTCGTCTTTTAAAATTTTATAATCTTCTTGAGGATCAGAAATTTCACCAAGAGGAGCGATATCTACGATATAAACTAAAGCTTTGCTCCTTTCAATATGCTTTAAAAACGCAAGTCCAAGGCCTCTATTTTTATGAGCATCTTTAATAATCCCTGGAATGTCTGCAATATAAACTCGAGAGTAGTCGTCATATTCTAAATAGGAGAGATTTGGTTTAAGGGTAGTAAAAGGATAATTGCCAATTTTTACATCTACTGCAGTTAATGCCTTCATTAAAGTGGATTTTCCTGCATTTGGAAGACCTACAAATCCAACATCTGCAATCATTTTCATTTCTAGTGAAATTTTTAGTTCTTTTCCAGGTTTTCCAGGAGTTGATTTTCTAGGAGCTCTGTTAGTTGGGGTTTTAAAGCAAGTGTTACCAAGTCCCCCTCTGCCCCCTGCTGCAAGCTCAAATACTGCTCCATTTTCAGTAAGGTCTGCAAGAATTTCTTCAGTTTCCACATTTGTGACAATTGTTCCGGCTGGAACTAAAATAGTATTGTCTCTGCCACTTCTTCCTGTTTTATTGTTAGATGCACCATCACCACCATTTTCTGCTGAAATTTGCTTTTGTACGCGCAGATGATTTAAACAATGAGTATCTTTAGAAACTTTAAGCTTTATAGAGCCGCCTTTTCCGCCATTTCCACCGCAAGGTCCCCCTTTAGGTATATATTTAGCTTTTGTCCAAGAGACAACTCCATTTCCACCTTTGCCTGAAATGCACTTTACGATTGTTAAATCTGTAAACATTTTACCTCGGTAAAGAGAAAATTTAAGCTACTGCTTCTATAGAAACAACAACTCTTTTCCCTTTTTTAAACTTTACACAACCATCAATTAGTGCAAATAAAGTATCGTCTTTCCCAATACCAACGCCTAATCCTGGATGCACTTTTGTTCCACGTTGACGGATAATAATATTACCTGCAACAACAGGTTCTCCGCCAAATTTTTTTACACCAAGTCTTTGTGAGTGTGAATCTCTACCATTTCTTGAAGACCCTTGACCTTTTTTATGTGCCATTATGCAGCTCCCTTAATTTCTATAACTTTTACTCGTGAATACTGTTGTCTATGACCTTTTTTTATACGGCAGTTATGTCTTTTTTTGTATTTGTATACAATTTCTTTATTACCTTTAACAGTATCAAGCATTTCAGCCTCTACAGTAACCCCTTCTACAGTAGGTGCGCCAACTGTTACTATTTTGCCATTATCTAAAAGAAGCACAGAATCAAAAATTATTTTTGATCCTTGTTCATAATTAAGTAGCTCTACATCAAGAATATCACCAGCTTTAACGCTGTACTGTTTCCCACCAGTTTTAATAATCGCTTTCATTTTAAAATCCTTTTGTCAATTTTGGAAATATAATAACATAAACACGTTTTAGAGGTAAAGAAAAAAAAATAGACCTCTGCTTAATAAGTTAATTTAAATAATTTTTATATTAACTTCGGAAAGGAACTCCTTTTTCACTAATTGAAAAAGGAGCCCACTTTTATCATTCTTTATATATTAATGTAACGTTTTTGCCAGATACTTCTATAAGTTTTCCCATAATATTCCATACTTGTTTTGAAATATCATCTGTATTCATCCCTGTTAACTCTCTAAAGCGCTTTCTATCTCTCTTAGGAACAGTCCCTTTAAATCCTACATTTGAAGAGCATTTTGCAATTCTTCCAATTCTTTCAAAAACATTTGTCTCACCGTTTAGCTGTCCTAGGATCTGTTTTGCAAGAACTACATCTTCTTGAGAATACATTGTTAAAGAAAATTGAGCTATAAATTGATCAATTTTGGAGGTTTTCGCAACTGTTTTAGGCGCTCCAGCAGCTGCGGCACCACCACCACCTACGTCTTCTGCGCTCTGTAATTTAGCAAAAACTACATTATAAACAGAGGTTGCAAGGTTTCCACTTGAATCAATAACTTTTAATTTAAGCATTTTATCTTTAATTTCTTGGTTATTAATAGCCCAATTGCAGTCAGATGAGGAAGAAGCAGCTTTAACAGCTGCAGCAAGAGCATTATAAGCTTGCGGTTTTTGCTTTTCTAATGTAGTAACAAAAGCAGTGATTTTGTCTTGGGATGTTATAAAATTATTATTTGTTCTATTATTTAGGGGATCCATTCTATCTCCTTTGATTAAAAGGAAATAATTATAAAATAATGGGATAATTTACGTCTATTATTATTAAAAGTATTAAGATTGTAATATTCTTTTAACAGGCAAAAAGGAAAAATAAAAAATTGTTGTAATTAGAGCAATTGTTGCTCCAACTGGCCAGTTAAAGACAAAGGAGATGTATGTTCCAAAAAAAGACATAATACAAGAGAGAAAAATTGCAATAAAAATCATTTTTGAAAGTTTTCGTGTAAAAATATTTGCGATTGCTGCAGGCAGACAAAGCATTGATATTACTAAAATTGCGCCAATTACCTGTATAAGAATTACAATAGTTAAGCAAATTAAGGACAAAAGGAAAAAGTATAGAAAGGTAACAGGCTGATTTTGCAAGTAGGCATTTGTTTCATCAAAGCAAATAGCTAAAAATCTTTTATGAAAAATAAGAGAGGAGAAGATAATAATACCGTTTAATATTAGGAGCAAATAAATTTCTCTATAACTTGCCCACAAAAGATTTCCAAATAAAAAATTCATAAGTTCGGCGTTTGATCCGGGGGTAATGGAGATTAAAATAACTCCTATTGCCATCCCAATCGACCAAATAGCTGCAATTACTGAATCTACCCTTTGTTTATATTTTAAATGTACCCATCCTATTATAAAACCAAAAAAAAAGGCAGAAAATATTGCTCCTGTTAATGGGCAAAATAGGGGATTTAAAGTTAAATAGTTTAAGTAAATGGCAATGCCGATCCCTCCTAAAACAGCATGGGCGATACTTCCTGAAATAAAAACTACACGTTTTACAACTGTATAGCTGCCGATAATTCCGCTACAAACCGAAGCTAGAAGGGCTGCAATTAATGCCATTTGTAGAAAGGGGTTACTAGTTAATGCGTAAAAAAAAGAATCATTCATGATTGCATCCATCCTGCTCAGTATGAAAAAGGCCAAGCTCTATATGTTTACAAAGATCTTTATCCCTTAATTGGTGAATATTTTTTTCAAGTAGGAAAACTCTATCTGCTTTATTTAATAGGTGAGTGATCACATGGGTAATTAAAATAATAGTTTTTTTCCCTTTCATTTGGTCAATTAATGAAATAATGTATTTTGCTGATTGATGATCAAGACCTGAAAGGGGTTCATCCAGAATTAAAAATTCAGGATCACTTATAAGAGCCCGGGCAATAGCTGCCCTTTGCATTTGCCCACCAGATAAATCTCCAATTGGGGCATCTTTAAGCTCGGTTAAATCAAATTGCTCTAGTATATCTGCTGTTTTCTTTTTTGTATCTGCCCCCCACCTTCCATGCCAAGGCAGATCAGATAAAAGTCCTTGCTGGATAAATTCAAAAACACTAAGTGGAAAAATTGGATCAAAATTAAGCTTTTGGGGGATGTAACCAAATTTACATGGACGCTGTTTAGGATTTTGTCCAAATACTTTTATGGAACCTTTTGATGGGGACTCAAGCCCCATTATTAGTTTTATAAGGGAAGTTTTACCCCCTCCATTTGGTCCTAAAAAAACATAGAATCCATTTTGTTCTAGCTCAAGATTTATATTTATTAGCACAGAAGCTCTATCATACTTAAAATTTAGATTTTTTATTTCAATAACTTTTTTCATAATTAAAAGAGTTTAACTTATAAATCTATTTTTTACCATATGTTATAACAGCTTTTGCAAGCTTATTAATAGTATTAATATAATTTTGCTCGTAAGGGTTGATCATTTCAAGGGGTAAATTTAATTTCTCCCCAATGATTTCAGCGGCACGATTTACATGTTGGGGTTGGGTTAAAATGCATATTAATATTTTTTTATCTAAGTTTGCTTTTTCTAACAAATGGTGGATATCTTTTGTGCGAGTTTCTTTTCCATCTGGGGATTCTATCCCAAACTGTAAAAGATGGTACCTATTGCAAAAATAGCCGTAAGCATTATGAGTTGTTAAAAACCCTTGCCCTTTGTAGGGGGCTAATTTTTTTGTAAGATCTTTATTTAAATTTATAAGGGTTTGATCTAACTTTTTAAGATTTTCATCAAATAATCTTTGATTTTCAGGGCTTATTTCTTTAAGAAAATTTGTAATGACTTTTGCTTGATGTGCAACAGTTAATGGATCTAGCCAGTAGTGAGTGTCTACAGATTTGTCTGCATGGTTATGAGATTTGTTACATTTGCATGCACTTTCTAAAGTATTAGTATTTTTTTTTAGATCCAGAATTTTTATTGAGGGAGTTGTTTCCTTAAGTCTTTTTTCTAATAAAGGCTCAAACCCCTCTCCCACTTGAATCCAAAGGGCTGTGTGCATCAAAGGGCCCATATCTTTTGGAGATGGCTCAAAATTATGAGGATCAACATCAGGTGGGATAATAGAGCTTACAAAAACTTTATCCCCAGCAATTTGCTCTACAATCTCTATGTAAGGGGCGGCACTTACAATTACTAGGGGCTTTGATAAAAGGTTAGAACGATTTTGAACAGTTTTTTTTTCTAACAAGGAGCAAGAAGAAAAAAGACAAATAAAAAGTAGCGCTATCTTCTTCAAAACAAACCTTTTTGAAAATTTTTAGATTAACTATAAACTAATCAAAATTTAAATCAAAGAGAATTTCTTATTTAATAGACTAAGTATTTTGTCTAAAACATCATAAACGACGAAACTTCTGCCCTTGCTCTTTGCATCGCTATTTCAAATTCAAGGTCGGTTTCTTGTTCTTGATCTGCTATTTGCTCTTCAACTACTTCTGGTTTTAACAAACAAGATTCAATTTTCTTAGAATTTTCTAAAATGTGCCCTTTTAAATCATTAGTGTTTAAAATGAGCTCACAAGCTTTTTGTTCAGCCCACTTAAAGGTGCTTAAAAAACTTTTAGCATCTTTAACCTTTCTACTTTTCTTTGCATCCTTTACAAAGGAGGCTTTAATTAAATCTGCCCCGCTAAACTTTCTATTACCTTTATGCTTCCCGGCCGATAGCTCGTCTTCATATTCGCGTTCAATGTCAAAAAATTTATTAATTAAAAATTCTTTTGGATCTTTATCTGCAAATTTAATCAAAACTTCCAAATCGTTCTTAGTTATTATTCCCTGGAAGCGAGGCTCGTTTTGAGCTTGGAAAATATGTATAGATAATTTGTTGTTATTGTAGGCTATTTTTTTTTCATGAATAATATTGCCATTACAATCTAGCTGCTCTGCCGATATTTCTATAAAACGACTATTAGGGCAGGGAACAAAAACGGAGTATCGGATAGATGTATTAGCTTTATGGATAAATTTTAAAATATTTTCTTCATGTATATTTTCTAATATTGTTCTAATGCTTTTTAAAGCATACATTCCATGAATAGGGGTAGAAAATGGTATATCTTTAGGGTCTATTTTTTGATCATCGATCATTTTTCCAGTTAAGCTATAAAAAAACGCTCCAATTGCATTAAGAAGGGATAAAACGATCTCAAAGCTGATTTTTATCTCTTGGGAAAAGGTTAATGATATAGGGGGTTGAAAGAATCCCCGCTCAAATGTTAATGGAAAGATCATAATTTGCCTATTTTTTATTAATTATATAATAATTATAAACTATATTATTATTTTTTTAAATATATAATTTAAAATAATTAATATAATAAACTTAAGGTACTAATAATTAGTCATTAACATATAAAATAAATTTTAATTATTAAAATTGAAAAAAGGCTCCTTTTAGCTAAGTATTGAAAGGTATTAGTGGATTTGATAAGCTTACCCCAAAATAGGAACCCGGAGGTATCTTTTGAAGTGTCCTTATTGTGGAGCAGAGGAGACAAAGGTCACAGACTCTCGAAATCAGCTGGATGCAAATGCTGTAAAAAGAAGGAGGGAGTGTTTAAGTTGCGAAAAAAGGTTTACAACTATTGAATCTATTGATTTGACAATACAAGTGAAAAAAAGAGATGGCAGCTATCAAACCTTTAAGATGGAGAAACTTGTGGCAGGGCTTGAAAGTGCATGTCGTCATACAAGAATTAGCCATGATCAAGTGGTTGCAATTGCTTCTAATGTGGGGATGGAGATAATGACAAGTGGGGTTAGGGAGATTGATTCTTTAAAAATTGGGGAGCTTATAATGAAAAAATTATCAGATCTTGATGCTGTAGCTTATGTTCGCTTTGCTTGTGTTTATAGAAGATTTAAAGATAAAGATGAATTGATGAACGCTTTAGTGGATGTGGAGCGTTGAAAAAATACCTATTTTTTGCAATACCTCTTATTTTATTGATGTTAGACATTGGGTTAAAGGGGTTTGTATTTTTAAATGCTTCAAATCTTTTATCAGGAAATAGCTCCTATAGTTTGGAAATTTTTCCCTTTTTGCACTTTACTTTAGCTTATTTAGAGAATAAAGGGATGGCGTGGGGGATGTTTGCCCAGTTTCAAAATATTATTTTAGCAGTGAGAATTGGGGTTATTGGGTTTCTTATTTACGGACTTTTGCTAGTAGAAAGTATTAAATTAAGGAGATTTCCATTTTTATTGATACTTTTTGGGGCGGTAGGGAATGTTTTAGACACCTTTGTTTACGGGTATGTGATTGATATGCTTCACTTTACGTTTTTTAATAGATCCTATGGGGTCTTTAATATTGCAGACGCCATGATTTTTATAGGGGCAATTCTCCTTTTATTTAAAACAGAAGGGGAATATGGCGTTAAAGAGTAATTTTCAAGCATCAAGGTATTTGCACCACCATTTTTTATTAACAGAGGAGGAAATTAACCAAATAGCTCCATTTGGTACCTATGTGATTTTAGGAAAAGTAATAGAAAATCCTATTATTTCTAGAGATGATTTTATTAAAATGGCTTCAGAAGGAAGGATGCAAACCCTTGGATTTGCATATGATAAGAGTTTTTTCAATTTTATACAAATTCCTAAAAGGGGGGCAATTGCCAAGCAAAATAAGCCTGTTATTGAGATTAAGCCTTTTGCTTTTATGATTTCATCAGAAAATAAGCTCCTTGAAAATGTATTTGGCAAAGATTGTATAGATTTTGGAATTGATATTTCTTACCCTACCCTTTTTCTAAGTGAGGGGGGGGTGATAAAAACCAAAGGCCTTTATAAAGAGTGGGAGGAATTTGATAAATTAAAGCTCTTTAAGAGAAAGTTTACGATCCCTGCCCAGTTTATGATTGATGGATCACGCGTTAATGGATCTTTTAGAATAGGAAAAGGGGCAAAAATAAAGGCAAAACAAATTTTAAGCCATTTAACAAATGTTAGATTGAGGGGAGAAGATGATTGAGCTTCAAAAGCTTTTTATTACAAAGAATCTTTCTTTATCTTTAGCAGAAAGTTGTACAGGAGGGCAAATTGCATCAATTATTACAAAAACACCTGGAAGCAGTTTATATTTTTTAGGGGGTTTTGTAGTTTACTCAGACAAGTTAAAAATAGATATTTTAGGGGTAGAAAAAGAGCTAATTAAGGAAAAAACTGCTAACGACAAACAAGTTGCTATACAAATGTGTAGGGGCGCTTTAGAAAAAACAGGGAGTGATTATGCAATTGCTGTTACCGGAGATGCAGGCCCTTGCGGTTTAAATGTGGGAGTTGTTTTTGGGGCAATTGGTAATAAAGAGAAAATCTTTGCTGGAAAGATCCCTAATTTAGAAGGTTTAAATAGAGAGCAAATACAAAAAAAATGTTCTATATATCTTTTACATTCACTGATTAACTGGGTGGAAAGGGGGGAGGTGATTTTTGATAACAAGTAGATCAAATCCTAAAATTAAGTTTTTAGAATCGTTAAGAAAATCAAAAAACAGAAAAGATACTGGGCTTTTTTTAGTGGAAGGGGAGAGAGAAATTTCAAGAGCTGGAGAAATAAAGAGTGTTTTTTTCAGTAAAATGTCCCCTTTTATTGAAAAGCTTGAAAAAATGGGCACCGAGCTTATATTTTTATCAGAAGAATTGTTAGAGAAAATTTCTATTAGAAAGGAAATTGTTGCTATCAAAAAAAGAGAAGATAAAGATCTTTTTTCTTTAACAGGAAATTTTTTTGTAGCGCTTGTTGGAATTGAAAAACCTGGAAATATTGGAGCGATTTTACGAACATGTGATGGATGTGGAGTCGATGGTGTATTACTTGTTGATCCCCTTGTAGACCATTTTCATCCAAATGCAATTAGAGCAAGCCTTGGAGCATGTTTTTCTTTGCCTATTGTAACTTGCTCTTCAAAAGACGCTTTAGATTTTTTTCAAAAAAAGAAAATTCCCATTTTTTCTGCAGCCCCTGATGCAGAGGAAACTGTTTTTCATGCAAATTTAAAATTGCCATTAGCTTTTGCTTTTGGTTCAGAGGATAAAGGTTTACCTGTTATCTGGATGAATGGAAAAAAACTATCGATCCCCATGAATGGGATTTGTGATTCTTTAAATGTCTCTGTTTCTGCAGGGGTTATTTTATATGAGGCTAAAAGGCAAAATGACACTTAAAGATACTATATTATTTGAAGATAATCACCTTTTAGTGGTGGATAAAAGTGCAGGGGTTGCATCTTTACCAAATGAGGGGATGGATGATATTGTTACTTTAATGAAAGAGTATATCAAGAAAAGGGATGAGAAAAAAGGTAATGTTTTTTTGCACCCTGCACATCGATTGGATAAAGATGTGAGTGGAATATTGGTGATTGCAAAAACTTCAAAGGCATTGTCCCGTTTAAATGAGCAAATAAGAGAAAAGTTATGGAAGAAAATTTATACGGCAAAGCTTACTTGTAAACTTCCTAAAAAGGAGGGTACTCTTACCCATTATCTTTGCAAAAGGAAATTTCATTCCGATGTTTATTTAGAAAAAGTGCCATTTGCTAAAGAGTGTATTCTTCACTATAGGCTAATTAAAGATTGTATATACCAAATAGAGCTTTTAACCGGAAGGTACCATCAAATAAGGGCTCAGTTAAGTTTTATGAAATGTGCAATAGTTGGGGATAAAAAATATGGAGCAGAGGGAAGCTTTTCTACTAGATTA
>JBIKKN010000172.1:0-2736 GCA_044360335.1 Chlamydiia bacterium
AAAATTAAGTTTTTCTAATAACAAATTAGCAAAAAAATTTTTCATAAATTCCTACTTCTGCAAATCCTTTGCATGCACAATTTTTACCGCATCCTCATAGGACTCTTCAAATAAATCTTGCAAAAGATTTTCATTTGGATCTTCATAAGAATAATAAATTTTTTGACCCCTACCAACTGAAGCAAAGACTACACTTTTATTATAAAACACCCCATTTTTATCTTGACGGGGAAAGCTGATGCGAGCACGAGCATTTTTTATAGAAATAGGGTACTCCCTTAGGTAAGGGCGTATTTTTTCATGGTTATTTATAATCACTCTAAACTTCTCTTTTAATTTTACAATCAATTCTCTAGCCTCTTCCACTGTCCCTTTTTTACGCATCCAAAAACTCACATCAAAACTAAGAACATCACCTGGCGCGGCACCTCCGGATCCTATTGCTTCTATTCCAAATTCCTTGCAAGCTGCTTTTTCAAATTCTTTAATAATTTCATTCATATATTTTTCATAAACAGGAAGTCTAGGTTCAGGTCTTTTTCCAGGCGGTAACGGTGGCTTTTTTTGTAAAATACCCTTTTTATATAAAACTTCAAGGGACTTTTTTCCTTTTTCATCCCATACTTCTAATGGACCTGTGGCTTTTCCATTTATATATTCGATAGCAAGCCAAAGATTTTCATTAAAATGACTCAATAATATTTCCCCATCTAATTTCCCATTCCTATCAAAAATCAATATTCTAGCGTCTTTTTCGTTATATTTTGGATCTGATTTATAAAAAGTAATATGTATTCCTTGCTTTACCCCATCTGTAAAATATCCTTTAAAAGCATCTACCCCATTCTCATGCCAGCCATGGATATGTCCATGTGCCTTCCCATCTTTAAAGGGGAGTTTTGCTTTCAAAGTTCCATCTGGCCAATATTCAGTGTATTCTCCTAACCCTACGGGTTGGGTTTTTATTGCTTCAGTAATTCTTCCGATAAAAGCCTTATCAAAATAATCATCTATCAGCCCCTCTGTCATCTCTAACACATGATTATCCAAAGTGGTTACATCATACTTTATACCTAAAAATTTGCTCTCCCACTCCTTGTTTATCTCTTTTGGACTCTCTACAATAACATCATTTCCAAACATAAAAGCCACCCCTAATAATAAACTAGTAAAAAGCTTTTTCATAAAATCCTACTTCTGCAAATTTTTTGTGTGTAAAGATCTTTAGTTTTTTTTTCAACCACTCGCAAATATAATTTGCTAGAGAGCACAAAGATCACAGAGGGAAAATTAAGTTTTTCTAATAACAAATTAGCAAAATTTTTTTTCATAAATTCCTATTTCTGCAAATCTTTTGCATGCACAATTTTTACCGCATCCTCATAGGACTCTTCAAATAAAGGTTGTAAAAGATTTTCATTTGGATCGTCGTAAGAATAATAAATTTTTTCACCTCTTCCAACTGAAACAAAGGATACACTTTTATTATAATAGACCCCATTTTTATCTTGACGAAGAAAACTAACACTAACATCTGCATTTTTTATTGAAATAGGGTACTCCCTTAGGTAAGGGCGTATCTTTTCATGATTATTTATAATCACTCTAAACTTCTCTTTTAATTTCACAATCAATTCTCTAGCCTCTTCCACCGTCCCTTTTTTACGCACCCAAAAACCCACATAAACACTTACCACATCAAAAGGCATTTGCCCCCCTAATCCCACCGCTTCTACTCCAAATTCCTTGTAAGCTGCTTTTTCAAACTCTTTGATGATTTCATCAGCATACTTTTCGTAAGGGGCAGGTCTAGGTTCGGGTCTTTTCCCAAGCGGCAGCGGCGGCTTTTTTTGTAAAATGCCCTTTTTATATAAAACTTCAAACAATGATTTCTCTTTTTCGTCCCAAATTTCTAATGGTCCTGTGGCTTTTCCATTTACATATTCAATATAAATTGCTAATTTACCAGTTTTGTAATACTTACGAATTTCACCATCTAACAATCCTTTGGAATTAAAAATAAATAAGTGTGTTTTTTTTTGATTATATTTTGGATCTGATTTATAAAAAGTAATATGTACTCCTTGTTTTACCCCATCTGTAAAATATCCTTTAAAAGCATCTACCCCATTGTCATGCCAGCCATGGATATGTCCATGTGCCTTCCCATCTTTAAAGGGGAGTTTTGCTTTCAAAGTTCCATCTGGCCAATATTCGGTGTATTCTCCTAACCCTACGGGTTGGTTTTTTATTGCTTCAGTAATTCTTCCAATAAAAGCCTTATCAAAATAATCATCTATCAGCCCTTCTGTCATCTCTAGTACGTGATTATCCAAAGTGGTTACATCATATTTTATCCCTAAAAACTTGCTCTCCCACTCCCTATTTATCTCTTTTGGACTCTCAACAATAAGATCATTTCCAAACATAAAAGCCACCCCTAATAATAAACTGGTAAAAAGCTTTTTCATAAAATCCTACTTCTGCAAATTTTTTGTGTGCGAAGATCTTTAGTTTTTTTTTCAACCACTCGCAAATATAATTTGCTAGAGAGCACAAAGATCACAGAGGGAAAATTAAGTTTTTCTAATAACAAATTAGCAAAAAGTTTTTTCATAAATTCCTACTTCTGCAAATCCTTTGCATGCACAATTTTTACCGCATCCTCATAGGACTCTTCAAATAAATCTTGCAAAAGATTTTCATTTGGATCTTCATAAGAATAATAAATTTTTT
>JBIKKN010000174.1:0-2720 GCA_044360335.1 Chlamydiia bacterium
AGAGTCTTCTTCTGTGCCCTTTTCAATAGCATCTTCAATAATCATTAAACACATTTCTCGAAGTAATTTATAATCATGGGAGCCAGTTTTTATGGTGTACTCTTTATATTTTTCAAGCGCTTTTAATTGCTCACCTTTTGAAATAAGATATAAAATGCCACTTTTTAACATTAAAAATTTATTTTCTAAAGAATTGCTTTTTTGCTTAAATTTATTTATTTCAAGAATTTCTAATGCTTTAACCTCTAAAGGTTGGTTTCTAACAAAGGGGACTTTTGAAAATATTTGCCCCTGCAAAGATAAAAAAGCTAAAAATATAAAGGTTTTTTTGTAAGATGCTGCCATAAATCAATACCAAATTTTGCAAAAAGCTCTTCTAAAAGCTTTATTTCAAACCCTACCACGTTATGGAAATTTCCCTCAATCTTTTGTATTAAAATCCCTCCACCATCTTGAGCGCCATAACTGCCAGCTTTATCAAAAGGAGAAAAAATATCAATATATTTATCTATTTTTTCCTTTTCAAGCTCTCTAAGAGTTACAAAAGTTTCTCGATATCCTACAAAATAATTATCATTTGTTGTTATAGCAATAGATGATCCAACTAAATGTCTTTTTCCACTTAAAGATGTAAGCATTGAAAATGCCTCATCTCTTGTTGTGGGTTTTCCTAAATATTTCCCCTCATGATAGACAATTGTATCGGCCGAAATTATCATACAATGTGGATGTCTTTTTATCAAAACTTCCCCCTTTTTTTTTGCTAAAAAGGCTGTGTACTCTTCGGGACAAAGTTCATTGCAGATGTCAGATTCATCAATATCTGCACTATCAACTGTAAAATCTAAATGGAATAAAGAAAGAATTTCCCTTCTTCTTGGGGAGCTACTTCCTAGTATTATAGGTTTTTCATTTTTCATTTTTCTTACATTTATTTTTACAAGAGCAATCTTTTGGACTACCACATTTACTGCGTATATTTTTTTTCGAAAAAAATAAAAATAAACAAGCTCCTAATAAAGCTGCTAAAGAAAAACAAAAAGTAAAAATAAAATTTTTCATAAATACTCTTATTTATTTTTTGATTTTGTTTTCAAAGAGCTTCCTACAATATAATCAATCCAAATAGGTGTTACATAAGCTACAGAGCCATCTTCTTGAGTTATTCTAAGGTAGTAATAAATAAATGGAGGCTTTTCATCATTACAATTTATAGCTATTTTAGATAGTAGTTCACTATCATCTAAAGTAAATTCATAAATATCTTCTACATTCTCTATCAATTTAAATACTTCTAAATTTCGATAAACTATTATCTCTTTGATTTTACTTGTTCCAGAAATTTTAACTTCTATATGACGATTAAATTCCAAACCAGGTTTTGTTTCGGTGCTAAGTTCCGATCCAATAGGCATACCAGCAATTTTAAAGCTTACAATAATTCTTGCCCCTGTTGTTGCGTAGCAGCTTCTGTTGTATAAAGCTAAAAATAAATTATCTCTTGAATACTCTTTGCAAAAAATAGCTGTTAGTCCTTCTGTATATTCAATTTGATCATTTACTACAGTGTCAGCATAAACCCCGCGGCTATCGAATCCTCCAGCTACAAAACCAAATCTGCAGTTTTTAGATAGGGCTTTTTGTATAGACCCTTCTTCTGTTTCGCTCATCCCAGTTTTTCTACCTTTTGTGCGAATTGGAAAAGGATTTCCTTTTTTTGTACTACATTCACTTGATCCATACATATTAAAAATTTCTACTACACGTTCAAAATCTGGATTGAAATCTTTAAAATTATAAGAAAAACCTTTGGCCATAGTTAAACAGGGAATAGATAAAAGCTCTTTAGGGGTGTGAGAGCGATAAATTTTCTTTAAAGTATTGGATTTTGAATCTTTAATTCGGAGCAAAGGTTTATTATCTTTTGGATAGATAAAATGCCTTAACCCTTCTGTGGAAGGTTCTCCAAACCATTGGAATCCTAACATAGAAACAAAACGCTCCTCTTCATTAAATTGAGCAATTTGTGAGGAAAGTAATTTCCAATCTGCAGAAGATGTTTCATTTTCAGATTCAAGCACCGAAGATGCATAAAATTGCAATGCATGATCATCTCTAAAACTTCTAAGGGAATTTTCTAAATCCTCAACGTTTTTATATCTTTTAGACTCAGAGTGTAATACCCCCCAATATAAACTATCACCTGCATCTTTGTTACACTCAATAGGACATGAGTAATAAACATCATTGGTGGAAAGGTTTTTTAACTTTATTTTATAAGTACCAGGCTCATTAAAATAAAGGTTAGGAAGAGATAAGTAACCAGTTTCAGGGATAAATAATTTCCAGTTTAAATTTTCTCTAAGTTGACTGTAGGAGAGCTCAATAAGTGTACCTTCAGGTGCATAGCCAGTAAGATTGCCAAAAGCATCTTCAAATCTTAACATCAAATCAAATCGATCATTTCTTGCAACTATAGAAGGGCTAATAATACGAATATTGTGAAGTTTACCACCTTTTACATCGATATGAAATATTTCAGGCTCCTTAGGAAAATGCCCTTTACCTTTTGTATCAACGTACAAATGAAAAGGCCGTTTTCTTTGAATATATTTTTGTGCAGAATTTTTCTTCTCTGATGTTTTACCAAAAGAGCCTATAGTAATGATTAACTCTTCTCCAGCTTTAACAGCCCTATTTAGAGTAAAATCAAAAACAGT
>JBIKKN010000013.1:0-10137 GCA_044360335.1 Chlamydiia bacterium
CATAATGTAGGATTTGATATTAAGATGATTGAGCAAGCTTTAAGGGCTAACAATCATTCCAAATCCATTACCTCTAACCCTGTAATAGATACATTAAGACTTGCAAGACTGTATGGAGAAAGTCCAAAAAACTCCCTTGAAGTCCTTAGAGAACACTTTAATATTCCTGAAGAAGGGGCTCATAGAGCAATGAATGATGTAATTGTAAATATCAAAGTTTATGAAAGACTTGCCCATGGTTTTAAAAGTACCAATGAAATTTTAAAAAGGTTAGCTCGACCTATTGCTATGAAAACTTTTCCATTTGGAAAATATAAAAATTTAAGCTTTAGGGAGATACCTGTTGATTATTTGCACTGGGCATCTTACCAAGATTTTGATGAAGACCTTTTATTCTCAATAAATCAAGAAAGAAAAAGAAGGAAAAAGCAAAAACCATTTACAGAATCTTGCAATCCTTTTAAAGATCTTTAAAATTTGATTGTATTTTATATTATAAGAATTTACTATTTTGTAAAAATCATTTGAAGAAGAATCTATGCTTAAAGAAAAAGCTGTACATACATTAACCACATTGCATCTAAAAAATAAAAAAGTACTTGTAAGGGTGGATTACAATGTTCCTATGGATAATGATGGTAAAATTTTAGATGATTCAAGAATCAGAGCATCCCTTCCTACAATAAAATATATCATTGAATCTGGGGCATCTTGTATTTTAATTAGCCATCTTGGTAGACCCCAGGGGCATTTTATCTCTTTTCTTTCTTTATCTCCTATTGCAAAACATTTATCCATTCTCTTAAATAAAGATGTTACCATCTCCCCTGTAGAATTTGGATCAAATACAAAAAAACTTGCAGATAGATTAAGACCTGGCGAGCTCCTTATGCTTGAAAATTTACGTTTCCATGGAGGAGAAGAAGCACCAGAAAAATACCCTGATTTTCTAGAATTTCTTGGGAATCTTGGAGATGTTTATGTAAATGATGCTTTTGCAACATTACATAGAAATCATGCATCTACCACCTATTTACCTAAATTATACAAGGAAAAAGGGATTGGATTTTTAGTTGAAAAGGAAATTTTAGTATTAGATAATTTATTAAGTCAAGCAAGCTCCCCTTTTTATGCAATAATTGGAGGGGCAAAAGTTTCTACGAAAATAGGAATTTTAGAGTCGCTTTTAGATAGGATTGATGGTTTGATAATTTCTGGAGCTATGGCCTTTACTTTTCTTTTTGCTAAAGGGTATAAGGTGGGCAACTCCCTTGTAGATCATGACCATATTGAAGTTGCTAAATCATTAATTAAAAAATGTAAATCTCGGGGGATTGCACTTTATTTACCTGAAGATATTATAATAGCTGAATCCTTATCAGAGGATGCAGAAACTGCAATTGTTTCTGTTGAACAGGGAATTGACGATGGTTATATTGGAGCAGATATAGGACCTAGAACAATCCATGAATTAAAAGAAATTTTAGAGAAAGCTAAAACTATTTTTTGGAATGGCCCTTTTGGTGTATTTGAGCTTGCCCCCTTTCGACAAGGTACCCTTGCAATGGCAGAATACCTTGCAGATAGTAAAGCTTTAACCATTGTTGGTGGGGGCGACACAGCCCTTGCAGCTCACATGATTCCAAAATGGCAAAAATTCACTCATATATCTACCGGAGGAGGGGCAACCTTAGAATTTATAGAAAAGCATACCCTACCTGGTATTGATGCACTAATGTAAAAATTTTTTTAAGAAAGATTGCTTGATTAATAAGCGCTCAAGAAGGTATCATTTATCTGTATATGGGGAGCTTTCTCCATACAGAAAAAAAACTCTATATTAGAGAATATTTTGAAGATTAGAATAAAAAATTCCTTTTTTGTTTTTTCTCTATCGCACAGCAGTGCACTTTTTCCCATACAAAAACGTTTTTATAAAATAAAATTATTTTTACTTTAAGGTTACTATGACTACTGAAAATGTCTTCAAAAAAATGCACCCTTTAAAAAGGCTATTTTGGCCAATAATGCGCTCTGAATACAGTAAATTCATACCAATGTTAGCAATCTATTCTTTAATTGTTTTTAATTATTCGATGTTAAAAACTATTAAAGATGCTTTGATTATTACTGCCAAAGATTCTGGGGCTGCAACTATCCCTTTTATAAAAGTTTGGGCAATGTTTCCTATGGCCCTACTAAGTACTGTAATTTTTACAAGACTTGCTAATAAATACCCTAAAGAAAAAGTTTTTACTATAATGATAACATCTTTTATTTGCTTTTTCTTTGTTTTTGGCTTTTTCTTATATCCAAATCAAGAGTTTTTGCATCCAAATGCCTTAGCAAATAAATTACAACAAATACTACCTGCTGGTTTTACAGGTCTTATTGCTGTTTTTAGAAATTGGACTTTTACCTTATTTTACGTAATGTGTGAGCTTTGGGGAACTATAATAATGTCTGTTTTATTTTGGGGGTTTGCAAACGAAGTTACAACTGTAAAAGAGGCTGGAAGATTTTATGCTATTTTAGGGTTAGGGGCAAATATTGCAACAACTTTAGCAGGCCAGGCCGGAATTTTAATTTGTGGAACTTTTCTTCATTCTTTTTTTAAAGTAAGCTTTGACAGATGGACATTTTCTTTGCTTGCAACTATCTCTTTAATAATAGCTACAGGGGGTTTGATTTTATATTTATATAAAAAACTAACAACCCATATCGCCGCAAAAGAAAAATTAGATCCATCTTATTTTATAAAAAAAGAGTCAAAACCAAAGATGGGACTTAGAAAAAACTTTTCTTATCTTGCTAAATCAAACTATCTAATCTGTATAGCCCTTATTGTTTTATTTTTTAATATTTCTTTAACAATGATTGAAGTTGTATGGAAAGATCAAGTACATCAACTCTACCCTTACGCTCCCGATTATAGCTCTTATATGAGCTCTATTATGACCTATATTGGGGTAATATCAACCATTCTTTCGGTGTTTGTTTGTGGTCAGGTTGTTAGAAAATTTGGATGGACAGTATCTGCATATGTAACCCCTGTTATTTTGCTAATTTCGGCCTCCTTATTTTTTCTTTTTTACTTGAGTAAATCCTCCCAATTTGCGTTAACTATAGCCCATGGGCTCGGAACTACGCCACTTATCCTTACAACTTTTCTAGGTTCTTTTCAAAACTGCTTTTCAAGGGCATCTAAATTTACTTTTTTTGATGTAACCAAGGAGATGGCTTTTATCCCTTTAAGCAGTGAGTCAAAACTTAAAGGAAAGGCTGCAATTGATGGTGTTGGATCAAGACTTGGAAAATCTGGAGCATCTTTAATTCATCAAGCTTTGCTTATGTTTTTTGGTTCAGTATCTGCCTGTGCCCCTTTTGTAGCAATTGTTATTATTATGATATTTATTGGATGGCTTCTTACTGTAAGGGTACTTGGAGAAAAATTTAATGCAGCACTTGAGGATAAAAAAACTACTCCTCAAGAAGAAATAAAAATAAATAAACCTATTTTGCAAGAAGTTTAACATTAAACCTCTTCAAAAACTCCATTTGCTCCTTAAAGCAGCAATTTTTTTGAGGAAAGCGAGTTTTCAAAGAGGTCTATTTTTAAAAAATACAATTCTAGCCTGCAAAATCAAAAATATGATAAAATGGATCTAGATAAAAATTACTACTGGCTCAGGCGGTCTACCTTTTAAGTTATGAAGAAGATGCTTACTATTTCTAATTCAATCTCTTTATTAAGAGCTCCTCTTGCATTTTTATTCTTATTCCCCTCTGTGACTGTTCGAGTTATTGCTGTGATTTTAGCAATGATCACCGATTGTATTGATGGGTATTTTGCAAGAAAATTTAAAAGCGTAACTTTTCTTGGTAAGGTTTTAGACCCTTTTATGGACAAATTTTTTGTCTACGTTGTTATGGCAATCTTATTTAATGATAAAACTTTATCTGCTCTTGGGTTATTTTCTTTACTTTCAAGAGATTTAGCTGTTTTTCTCTACGTTTTAACAGCAATTACAATTTATGGTTGGAAAGGAGTTTTATTTAAACCTGCCTATTCAAGTAAAATAACAACAGCCCTTCAGCTTTTTACATTTATTGCTCTTATATTAAGTTATACCCCCCCTAATTTAGTCTATTATGGATTTATTTTTTTAGGTCCGATAATTTATATAGAACTAACAGTTAGTACTTATTTTCAAAACAAAAAAATTAAGTAGCCAATTTCCCTTGCGAATATGGAAGAAAAAAAGAACAATTATAATAAAATTTTATTAAAGGAAATTTTATGTCCAAATGTAGAGAGTCTATTTTCGTTGTTATAGTTAAAAAACTTTTAGGGTCTTTTGCAAGTGTTATTGGCTTTTTTATAGCTTTATTTATTTTTGGATCTTTTATTAGTTTTTCGATGAGGGAAAGCTCTAAAATAACGCCATTGCTCCTGCCTATGCAAGTAGAAATTAATAAGGATAATAAATATTTACCACTTGAAAAAACTTCCCCATTGATTTTGAAAATAAATATAGATGGAGTAATCGGAGGTAAGGATTCTTTTAATACATCCAAAAATTTAAGGAAAATTTTTACTCAACCTGAGCTTTATAATATTTCTAAAGATCGGATCAAAGGTGTTTTACTATGTATTAATTCCCCTGGGGGTTCGGCTATGGAATCTGATGCTATGTATGAAGATATTATGGCATTTAAAACAGCAAATAATATCCCTGTGCATGTTTGGATAAAAGATATTTGTGCATCCGGTGGCTATTACTTAGCGTGCAGTGGGGACTACATTTCTGCACAAAGAGTTGCAATGATAGGTTCAGTTGGGGTGGTTATGGGACCTAATTTCAATTTTTATGGTCTTATGCAAAAAATAGGGGTAGATGAAACAACTCTTACAGCTGGAAAAAGTAAAATCCCATTCCCAATGTTTTCTAAAATGCCGGTGGATAAATCCTCTTACCAATACATTGCAGACATAACAGATAGTATCTACAATAGATTTTTAGATGTTGTAACTTTAGCAAGAGAAAAAAATGGCCTTACTAGAGATAAACTTATGGATATTGGCGCAAAAGTTTATATTTCAAATGAGGCAAAAAAATTAGGTTATATCGATGAGCAAGCCGTTAGATATAATCAAGCAGAGCAAGCATTTGCAAAATTTTTAGGATTAGAGGATAAAGAGTATCAAACAATTAGCTTTTACAAAGCAATTAGTTTTTCAGAAATGATTCAATCAAAATTCCATCCTATTGTTTCCTTTTTTAGTAAAGAAAATTGCTATAATGAACTAATCTCTTTAAAAGCTGATTTTGCAAGATAAAATATGAAAACTATATTCATAATAGATGCCTCTAATTATATTTTTCGCTCCTATTTTGCAATTCGAAATATGATAAGTAGCAAAGGAGTAGCTACAAATGCCCTTTATGGATTTGTTCGCGCTATATTAAAGCTTGAAAAGGACTTTTCTTTTGACTATATTGCTATTGTATTTGATGGCCCAAGGAATAAAGCTTCTAGAACTTCCCTATATGCTGAATATAAGGGTAATCGAGAGAAAGCTCCAGAGGATCTTTATCCTCAAATTCAGCTTGCTAAAGATTTTAGTAAAGCCTATGGTTTGCCCATTATCGAAATTGATGGGGTAGAAGCAGACGATGCAATGGGAGCTGTTGCAAGATTTTTTAAAAGCAAAGGGTATATATCCTATCTTTGCTCCTCAGATAAAGATCTTTGCCAACTTGTTGATGAAAAAACTTTTATTGTGCATACCCACAAAGAAAACGCTATTATCGATAAAAGTAAAGTGGTAGAAAAATATGGGGTCACTCCCGATCAATTTATCGATTATTTAGCAATTGTTGGGGATAGTTCTGATAATATTCCAGGCATAAAGGGTTTTGGGCCAAAAACCGCCTCCTCCTTACTTCAAGAATTTGGAACACTAAAAAATTTATTAAAAAATATTTCCACTTTAAAAAATAAAAAGCAGGCTGAAAAGATTAAGGAAGAAGAAAAAAATGCTCTACTTTCTTATGCTTTGGCAACAATTGATGTAAATTTACAAGTGCCCACAGATTTAAATTTTTATCTACATAAAAAACCAGATAATGAAACTCTTTGTGCTTTTTATAAGCAAGTAGAGTTTAATTCCCTTTTAAAAGAAATAGAGCTCCAAAACGATGAACCATCAGAAAATATTGCGCAAATCCTTATTAATGACGAAAGTTCTTTAAAAGGACTTATAAAAAGTCTTGAAAAAGAAAAATCCATCTGCATTAATGTAAAAGAAACTGGTATTGGTATAGGGGTTAAATGTGGGGTAGGCTATTATATCCCTTTGAATGGGAAAATAGGGGAAGAATTTTTTGTAAATACCCTTAAGCCATTTTTTAACAGAAAGGTTTCCTTTTTTGGCCATAATATAAAAGAATCTATGCATCTTTTATCTAAATGGGGATTAAATATTTTACATGCAGATTTTGATACTTTAATTGCCTCCTATATCCTTTGTTCCCATTTTATAAAGCATGATCTTGCACTCTTATCAGAACTTTATCTTGGTGTAAAAATCTCTTCACTTGATGAAACTTCCGCAAAGAAAAAAAAACCTACCTTTGGCAGCTTAAACTTAGAAGAGGCGTGCAATTTTTGCTGTAAAGAGATTAATGCAATTATTAGACTAAAAGAAATTTTTGAAAATCAAATAATAGAAAAGAATTTTGAAAAGCTTTTTTATGAAATAGAAATGCCCCTTTTACCAATACTTTTTCAAATGGAGGAGCATGGGATTTTTTTAAATGAGGATTACCTTTCAGAATATAGCACCGAGCTTACACAAAAAATTTCCACCCTTTCAGAAGAAATTCAAAAAATGGCTGGAAAAACCTTCAATGTAAATTCACCAAAACAACTCTCGGTTGTTCTATTTGAAGATTTAGGGATAAAATCTTTAAAAAATACAAAAACCGGCGGTAGCACTGGAGCTGATATCTTACACTCTTTAGAAAATAAGCATCCTATTATTAAGCTTTTATTACAATATAGAACCTTAGAAAAGCTTCGCTCAACCTATGTAGATGCTCTTCCAAAAGAGATAAACCCAAAGACTAAACGTATCCATTGTACTTTCAATCAATCAGGAACTGTTACTGGTAGACTCTCTTGCTCCAACCCGAATTTACAAAATATTCCAATTAGAGGGGAAGAAGGGATAAAAGTTCGTAAAGGTTTTGTTCCAGAGAAAAAAGGGTGGGTATTTTTATCCCTTGATTACTCTCAAATTGAACTTAGAATTTTAGCTCATATGTCTAAAGAAAAGCGATTAATAGATGCTTTTAATCAAGATAAAGATATCCATATTGACACTGCGGCACAAGTATTTAATGTACCTATTGAAAAGGTTACCAAAGAGATGAGGTATAGAGCAAAAGCTGTAAATTTTGGACTCCTTTACGGTCAAAAGGCTTTTGGCCTTGCCAAAGAGTTGGGGATTAGCCCAGTTGAAAGTAAAAAAATAATTGATACCTATTTTGAAAAATATCCTAAAGTTAAAATTTTTATGGATAGTTTGATGGAAAAAGCCCATAAGGAGAAAAAAACTACCTCCTTACTTGGAAGAGAGAGGTCTTTAAATGATATTGATAGCAAAAACTTTGCAATAAGAGCTGGAAATGAACGAATAGCAATAAATGCCCCAATCCAAGGGTCTCAATCTGATATTATTAAAATTGCTATGATAAAAATTGATAAAATCATTAAAGAAAATAATTGGAAAAGCTTTTTAGTGTTGCAAATACACGATGAGTTAATTTTTGAGTGCGATAAGCAGGAGATTGAATCTTGCAAAAAATTAATAAAAATCGCTATGGAAAGTGCTTACCCCCTTCTTGTACCATTAAAAGTGGATGTTTCCATTGGAAAAAATTGGAGCGAATGCTAATATTATGTTAATAGGGATTACAGGAGCTGTAAACTCTGGGAAAAGCACCCTTTTGGAGGCTTTACAAGCAATGGGAGTATCTACCCTTTCTGTAGATACAATTATTCATAACCTCTACGCTAGCAACAAAGAGCTTATTAATAAAGTTACCTCATTATTAGGAGATGATGCGCTAAAAAACTCTATGCTAGACAAACAAGCTATTGCTAAAAAAGTGTTTACTGATAAACAGCTGCTCTATAAACTAGAAAACCTTACCACTCCTTTTGTGATAGATACAATCAAAAATAATATGAAAAATTCTAATAAAATACTTGCAGTTGAAATACCCCTCCTTTTTGAACTTGGTTTAGAAAATTTGTTTGACCTTACGATATTTGTAAAAACCGATCCTGAAATATGCAAGATAAGAAGCTCTTTAAGCTTTTTTCAAGAAAGACAAAGTCGCCATTTTTCTAATGAAGAAAAAGAAAAAAAAGCTGATATTACAATCACAAACAATGGCACTCTTGCCGATTTTAAAACTAGTATTATCCATTTGATGGAAGGTATCACCCCATGAGCGAAGAAGAAATCAAACAAACAAAAAAAGAGAAAATTATGACTGTTGAAACTACAACTAAACCCCTTGTAGAAAAAAAAACTACACCGAAAAAATCAACCCCTGCTAGTGAAAAAAAAGTCGCTGTAGAAAGCGTTGCTCCACCGGAAAAAAAGGTTTTACCTATTTCTCAACTTACTCCACCTCCCCTTGTAAAAACAACACTTGAAAACAACCCCCCTATTGTACAAACCCCTGCTGTTAAACAATTATCAGAACCTCCTGCTGCAATACCTTCCCATGTAAATCATAATAACCACTCTTCGGTGAATAAAAATATGCATAGAGGAAAGGGGGCTCAGCAACAAAGAAAAAAAGGTAATAACAACTTCCAAAATAGACGACATAATCATGTAAGAGATGAGAGCCTCTCTAATTTTGTAGAACCTGAAATGCCTATTATTCCTGAAGGCAAAGAGCCAAATTTCACACAAATTTCAGATCTTCAAAAAATGAGCTTTGATCAGCTTATTAAATATGCAAAAAATATTGGCCTTGAAACTCTTACAAATATGAACCGATCAGAGATTGTTTTTGCAATTGTAAAAGCAAAAGTATACAACCCTTTAGAAATTATAATTGCATCTGGAACTTTAGAAATTTTACCCGATGGCTTTGGTTTTTTGCGCTCCCCTCAATATAATTACTTATCCTCTGCAGAAGACACCTACGTTTCCCCTGCTCAAATTAACCATTATGGACTAAGAAAAGGGGATGAGATACATGGTCCTATACGAATACCAAATGAAAAAGACAAATATTTTGCTATTTTACGTGTAGAAAGTGTAAATGGCTTAGTACCAAAAAACATTACAAACAGAAAATCTTTTGTAAATTTTACCCCTATTCATCCTAATCAAAGATTAATGGTAGAAACTTCAAAAGATAATTACTCCACAAGGGTAATAGATCTTGTTTCTCCAATTGGTAAAGGGCAAAGAGCCCTTATTGTTGCCCCTCCAAAAGCTGGTAAAACCATATTACTTCAAAATATTATACAAGCAATTTCTGCAAACAATCCAAAGGTAATCATGCTTGTGCTCCTTATTGATGAAAGGCCAGAGGAAGTTACAGATATGCAAAGGCTAATTGGAACAAAAGGGCAAGTTATAGCATCAACCTTTGATGAACCTCCAGAAAGACACTGCGTTGTTGCTGAAATGTGTATTGAAAAAGCAAAAAGATTGGTAGAAATGGGGGAAGATGTTGTTATTGTCCTTGATTCTATAACTCGCCTTGCTCGTGCTTATAACACTGTTCAGCCTCACTCTGGACGTATTTTATCAGGGGGGGTCGATGCTAATGCTATGCACAAACCTAAGCGCTTTTTTGGAGCTGCACGAAACCTTGAAGAGGGAGGCTCTTTAACTATTATTGGCTCTGCATTGATTGATACAGGATCGAAAATGGATGAAGTTATCTATGAAGAATTCAAAGGAACTGGTAACTTAGAGCTTGTGCTTGATAGACGGCTTGCTGACAGACGTCTTTACCCAGCAATAGATGTGATTAAAAGTGGTACTCGTAAAGAAGATCTTCTCTACCATAAAGAAGAACTTGATAAAATTTATAA